>CAIWLA010000247.1 GCA_903913345.1 uncultured Magnetococcales bacterium
ATCAGCCAGTTGCAGGATAAACATCTATTATCATAGACGTAAATTATATAAACTTCTTCCGTAGAAGTCAATGAAAAATCGCTATAAATCAATGCTTTGAAAAATTTCTGTCAGGCACTAAATAGGTGTGCAGGACACTGTCCTGTTTGGAGATGTAGTGGGGAAAATAGGTCTTGGCAAAAAAATGAAACTCCCGGCGCGCCCGGTGCTGGCGGCGCGCCTGCTCCTCCGGTTGGGTGCTGAAGCCGGGGACATGCTGTTCAACATGGTGCCGCAACCGTTCGGCCAGTGCGGCCAGTTCCGTCTGAAAACCTCTGGGAGTCAACGTGGGGTGGGTCATAAGGCCTCTTGCCCGCAGAAATGGGTGAAAAGGGAGTGAAAACCGTCACTCCATCACTATGACATGGCCGGATGGAGCAATGAAACAGGAACCGATTCAGCCTATTATGGAATGTTGGCAAGGGTCTGGAACGGTTCAGGTGTGTGGTATCCGAAATCCCCGTTTTGTTTTGGTCCAATACCTGTTACAATTCCATCAATGCGGGTGTGTTTTTGACAACCATCCCGCCGGGGAGCGTGACGGGGTGTCAACGGTTTTGCCACGATGGATGAAAAGCCATGAACAACCATTGGAAAATAAAGAAAATATCAGTGGCAAAAGGCATTTTTTGGATTGAAATTCCCGATGCCGATCTCCGCATTCTCTGTGGCTGTCCCATGGACAGCGTGAAACACCTGATGAAACGGGGTTTGATCATTCCAACCGAAAAGGAGGGGATCCCCTGCGAAACGGGACCGAACGCCATTCTCCTCTCCGATGTGATGTTGCAAAACGGCGAATTTTCCAATCTGGGCGAGTTTCCGGTCTTGCAAATGCTCTACAAACAGGGGTTGTTGCTGCCCAAACATCCCAACAACACGGGTCAAAAACCCTTATTGATCGGTCTGGCGGAGCAGGTCAGTGCCCAGATGCAGTATATTTACCGGGGTAATTATGGCCTGGTCTCCCAGGAGGAGATGATGGAGGCCGGTGTGGATGCCGAAACGGCCCAGAAAATGATGCGGATGAAGTTGCGGTTTGCCTTTGGGACGATTCACCTGTCGCAGGATTTGCTGGATGCCTGCATGGTGGGTGATGGAACCGTGGAGATCCGCTCCGGGGTCTCCATTCGCCGTCAGGCGACCAATCTCTTTGAGTTTGAATATGGCGGAGAGAAGGTCTTGGTGGATCTCAACCTGGGGGTCGGGGAGCGGTATGAATCCGCTTATCCTCTGGGTTTTCAATGCCTGTCCCGTGAATATTTCGGTATCATTCATTCCGGCGAGGGGGATGGCTGGGATGTCAACCGTCCGAGCATGTCCAGTGTTTTGATGTTTCAGGGCAAGATTTATCTGATTGATGCCGGTCCCAACCTCTCTTACAACCTGGCGGCCTTGGGTATCGATATTGATGAGGTCGAGGGGATCTTTCATTCCCACGCCCACGACGACCATTTTGCCGGGATCACCACCCTGATGCGGGCCGGGCACAAAATCAAATATTTTTCCACCTCCCTGGTGCGGGCCACGGTGGTCAAAAAGATTTCCGCCCTGCTCTCCATCGAAGAGGAGTGGTTTGAGGAATTTTTTGATGTGCAGGATCTGCATGTGGGCACCTGGAATGATGTGGATGGCCTGGAGGTGAAGCCCGTCAACTCTCCCCACCCCGTGGAAAACACCCTTTTCGTCTTTCGCACCCTGTGGAATGACGGTTACAAGACCTATGCCCATTTTTCGGATCTGGTCTCCCTGGATCTCCTGGAGGGGATGATCGAGGAGGATACCACCAGGCCGGGTATCAACCGGGCCTATTTTGACCGTATCAAGGCCGACTATCTGACCCCGGCCAACCTGAAAAAAGTGGATGTGGGGGGGGGGATGATCCATGGCATGGCCAAGGATTTCAAGACCGACCGGTCCGAGCGGATTCTCCTCTCGCACATTGCCCGGGAGTTGACCCTGGCCGAGAAAGAGATCGGCTCCAGTGCCCCGCATGGGATGGCGGATACCCTGATTGTCGGAGAATCCGATTTTGCCCGGCGCAGTGCCTTTGGCTTTCTCCAGAGTGCCCTGCCCAATATTCCCATGCACCAGATACGGATCATGATCAACAATCCGGTCATCGATTTCAATCCGGGGGTCATTCTGCTGAAGGAGGGTGAAACCCCCCAGTCTATCTATCTGCTCCTGACCGGGGCGGTGGAAAAGATTCGCACCAGGGACAATTTGTACAGCCACCTCTCCATCGGTGCTCTGGTGGGAGAGTCGGCGGGTGTGTATCGCAAACCCACGAGATCCACCTATCGAACAGTCTGTTTTGTCCGGGCGTTGCGGATTCCCGTGGCGTTGTATCGGGAGTTGATCGAACGCAATCGACTCATGACCTGGATTGAAGGCACCTGGGTGGATCGGGATTTTCTCGAATCCACCCGTCTGTTCAACGAGGGGGTTCCCTACCATTCATTGAGCCGGATTGTGGAGTCCCTCCAGGTGGGCCATTTCGAGGCGGGTGCCGTCATCACCCAGGCGGCCCAGACGCGACTCAACCTGATCCGGTCCGGTCGCGTGGAACGTCTGGTGGGTGGCATGCGATTGGATCTGCTCGGCCCAGGGGACTATTTTGGGGAGGAGTGGGCCATTTTTTCCACCCCTTCTCTCTTCCGTCTGGTGGCTCTGGAGCCGGTGACGACCTGTCAGATTCCAGAAAATGTCCTGCGGGATATTCCCATTGTGCGCTGGAAGCTCCGTGAAGCGTATCTTCTGCGGACCCGGAAATTGCTGCATGAGACGACCGGGGTGGGGGCCTTCCGCTGGGATTCTGCACTCGATGTCCAGTTGTTGCAGATGGACATCCAACACAGAAAATTGTTGGAAATAGCCTCGGCCATCATGGAAATGTTGCGTTTCCAACCGGAACGGGAGACCCTGGAAAAGGCATTCGATCGACTGGTTGACCATGTGGCATACCACTTTTCGGCGGAAGAGCACCTGATGGAGCGGTATGGGTATCAGGAATTATCCATTCATCAGGAAAAACATCAGGATCTGCTGCGGCAGATGCAGATTTGTCGGGCGGATATTCAAAGGCGGGAGAATTGTCAATCGATCGATTTTCATGAATTTTTTACCCGTTTGATGGTTGAGCACATACGTCATGAGGATCGCCGGTACAGTGCCTTTTTGAATGAGAAGGGTGCCTACTGACCCCCGGCTTGCCCGGCGGTTGGGGGTGGAAAAGGGTGGGCTGGTCCGGGAGGAGCGTTGTATTTGTGCCGGCAATCCGTCATAATCGAGGCGAGATCCGGGGGCGTTGGCCCGATGGATTGATCCGACCCCTGTTTTCCGATGGCCCAATCCGCGTAGCGGGAGACCGATCAAAGATGGACAATCCTGTTTGCCGACTGCTGGTGGTGGAAGACGATCCCATCGACCAGATGGCACTCAAGCGGTTCTTGAAGAAGGAGCAGTTGGCTTTCCAGACGACCATGGCGGACTCTGTGGCGCAGGCCAGGGAGCAACTGGCCTTGGGCTGTTTTGACGTGGTGGTGGCGGACTATCGTCTGGGTGATGGGATCGCGTTGGATCTGTTTGAATTGTTGGAGGGGGTGCCGGTCATCGTGGTCACGGGAGGGGGTGACGAGGCGGTGGCCATCCAGGCGATGAAGGCCGGTGCCTACGATTATCTGATCAAGGATCGGGAACGTAATTATTTGAATCTGCTGCCTGTGGTGGTGCAACAGGCCTTGGACCATCGGGCTGCTGAACAACGGGTGCGCCGCAATCATGACCTGCAGAGCACCATCAATGTCGTCTTGCGCATCTCGTTGCAGGATATTCCCCTCAGGGCGCAATTGGAGCGGATTCTGGGTCATGTGTTGGCGATCCCCTGGTTGTCACACGGGGCGCGGGGCTGCATCTTTTTGTCCGATGGCACGCCGGCCTCGGAACTGTTTTCCGGCACCTGCCAGGGGTTGGATCAGGTGGTGTTGCAACGGCAGATGCAATTTTTTCAGCAGCATATTCACGCCACGCCAGAGGTGGCGGCCCGTTTGTTGCAGTCGGGGGTGATCTTTGAACAATCGAAGGGGCTGGCCGGGGTGGGGGATCATCCGGCGGAACTGCTCCCCAACGTCTATCGGACGCCCATTGTCTCTGGCAGCAAGGCCTTGGGTCTGTGGCTGTTGCAGGTGCCGGCCGGGGAGGCCTACAGTGACGAAGTCGCTGCCTTCCTGATGGCCATTGCCGATACGTTGGCGGGGATCATCGAGCGCAAACGGATGGAGGAGGCCCTGTACGAGGCCAAGGAGCGGGCCGAAACGGCCAGTCGGGCCAAGAGTGAATTTCTCGCCAATATCAGCCATGAACTGCGCACCCCCATGAATGCCATCATTGGCATGACGGACCTGGCCCGTCACAGCGATAATCCCGATGAGCGACAGATGTTTCTCGGTATTGTCCAGGACTCCTCCCAGGCCTTGTTGAATCTTTTGAATGGCATTATTGATTATGCCCGTATCGAGACCAACCGTTTGTCCTTGTCCAGGGTACCCTTCGATCTGCGTCAGGTACTGTTGGATGTGGTCGATGGGGTGACGCCCAAGGCCAAGGAGAAGGGGCTGCGTCTCCGTTGGCGGCTCCATCCCGCCTTGTGTACCCGTCTGCTGGGGGATCCCTTTTACCTGCGGCAGGTGATTCAGCAATTGGCTGTCAATGCCATCAAGTTTACCGAACGGGGCAGTGTCACCATCGATGCGGGACCATATGCCCCTGCGGTCCCGGCTGTGGGCCGGGGCGGAGCCGGTCGGGCGGGAGAGAACCTGTCGGTTGGCAAGGAGGGCGATCGTCCCACGGAGGTCCGTTTCACGGTCTCCGTGGTGGATACCGGGATCGGTATCGCCCAGGAGTGGCAGTCGGCCATCTTTGACGCCTTTACCCAGGTGGACGGCAGTTCCACCCGCAAGATTGGCGGGACGGGGCTGGGTTTGGCGATCAGCAAACGGCTGGTCGAGTTGATGGACGGACGCATCGGCGTGGAGAGTGTGCCGGGCCAGGGGAGTCGTTTTTTTGTTCATCTCGCCCTGGAACGGAGTACGGAGGCGGATGCCCCTGGCGCGGCACCGTTTGGAGAGGGGATTCCCATTGCGGCGGAGGCGGCGGGCGAAGTCACTCAGGAGGTCTCTCTGGCCGAGTATTGGGTGGCATTGGAACGGGCCATGGCCCAGGGAGACCTGGCCCAGGCGGCGCAACAAAGTGGCAAAATCAGGGAGTTGTCTGCGGACAGCGAAGTCAGAAGCAAGGCCTTTCATGTGGTATTGGCGGCCCGCCGAGGGGATCTGTCTGGCGCGCGTGCCCGTCTGGAACAGTTGCGCCATGTACTGGGCAAGTTGGCGGAGGGCTTGGGATCTCTCCAGCCTGCTCCCCCATCGTGCCCCTTGAATCGCTGAATAGCCTCCTGAGGAAGATCTCTGCCTGACGGATGGACCGAAGGAGGGCGTTTGCCCGACGGATCGATTGGGAGTGGAGTCACTAAAAGATGAAGATGCTCGTCGTGGATGATGAATTCAACAACCGCCTGCTGATGGGTCGCCTGCTGGAGCCATATGGCGCGGTGGATATGGTGATTGATGGTCGGGAGGCCCTGGATGCCTTTTTGCTGGCACATGCCGAAAACGTGCCTTACGATTTGATTTTTATGGATATTATGATGCCGAACATGGATGGG
Organism: uncultured Magnetococcales bacterium; assembly: GCA_903913345.1. Taxonomy (GTDB): domain Bacteria; phylum Pseudomonadota; class Magnetococcia; order Magnetococcales; family Magnetaquicoccaceae; genus Magnetaquicoccus. The sequence goes on from CAIWLA010000247.1 coordinate 5,762, forward strand.
CATCAGGCCGTTCAGGCCATCCGCAAAAGAGAGGCCGAGTTGGGCATTGTGTCTCGGCATGAGGTCAAGGTGATCATGGTGACCGCACTGGATTCCCCGAAAGAGGCCATGAAATCCTACTACCACGATGGGTGTACGGACTATGTGACCAAGCCCATCACGAAGCAAAAGATTGATCACATCGTACTGGGGGCCTCCGAGACCGGGGGGGGTGATCCGTTGGCCAGTGGATTGGCCGGGCAGTCCATGGCGTCGGACACCGAGGTATAGACGGTCATGCGGGAGAATGAGCCGAGCCTTATCCGGGTTTTGCTGGTGGATGCCTCTGCCTTGACGTTGGCACTGCTGAAGCGGGCGTTGGCCCCGGTGACCCTGATTCAGGTGGCGGGCAGTGTGCGGGGTGGTCGGGAGGCGTTGGACCTGGTGGCGGAACAGGATCCGCATGTGGTCTGCGTGGGTTTGCAGTTGCTGGATATGGAGGGAGATGCCTTTGTGCGGATGGTGATGGAACGGTATCCCAGGCCGGTGCTGGTGGTGGGGGCGTCTGCGTTGCGTGAGGGGGATGCCCGTACCATCTTTCGCATGTTTGAGGGGGGTGCCCTGGATCTCTTTCTGGAACCGTTGGCGTGGCGCAGCGAGGATGTTGGACAATTTTCAAAGGAGTTGACCAGCAAAATCAGACTGTTGGCCCGTCTGGACAGCTTGCCCGATTTTGCGTGTACACCGGCCAATACCGCCGTTCCGTTGGTGGCATTGCCGGCGGTCAACATGGTGGTGATTGGGGTCGGTTTGGGTGGATTCAGTGCCCTGCGGGAAATTCTGGCGGCCTTGTCGGTCGATTTTCCCGTTGCCATTGTCTGTATTGTCCATATCCATCCGGTTTTGCAGCCCCTCTTGCCCAACTGGTTGGGGGAGGTGACCGCCATGCCGGTACAGATGGCCACCCATGGGGAGATGCCCATGCCCGGTTCGGTCTATCTGGCTCCGGTCGGCCACCATTTATTGGTGGATGCCCATGGTCGCCTGGCCACCGTGGCGGCGACGGCGGTCTCCTCCCTGGCCTATTACGGTCAGCGGGGGGATATGCCCTCCATTCTGGTGGCCATGGAATCGGTGGCCAGCCATCTTGGTTCATTGGTGGTGGGGGTGTTGTTGAGTGGGACGGGGGAGGATGGGGCACGGGGGCTGGAGGCCATTGCCCAGGTGGGTGGGTACACCCTGGCCATGGATGAATCCTCGGCCCTGGTTTTTGATCTGCCCGCCCGTTTGTTGGAGATGGGGACGGTGCGTCATCTTTTGCCCTGCGGCGTGATTGCCCAGGCCCTGCAGACCTTGCTGGGCAAAGGGGAGGTGGAACGGGTTTGTGGTCTGGAGTCGCGGGTGTCGGATCCCGATCGACTGAACTGGGATGGTCCTGCCACGGGGTCTGGTCCGATCCCGGTGGCCCAGGATGGCACGCCCACTGCGGTGACCGGTCGAGGGGTGGCGGTTGAGCCGGCCCCTTCTCCCTCCTGGCGGGCGGGTGAGGGGATCCTGATCGTCGAGGATTCACCGACCCAGGCCTTCAAACTGAAACGGTTTTTGCAGGAATCCGGTTTTGTGGTGGCAACGGCCAAGGATGGTTTGGAGGGGTTGGAACAGGCCAAACGTCTGTCGCCGCGCCTGATATTGAGTGATGTCTCCATGCCGCGCATGGATGGTTTTGAATTGTGCCGTACCCTCAAGCAGGATCCCCTGCTCAAAACCATTCCGGTCATGCTGCTGACGGCCCTGACCAATCCCGAGGAGATTCTGGAAGGGCTGTCGGTGGGGGCGGACAATTATTTGACCAAACCGTGGGATGGCCCCCATCTCCTCACCTGCATACAGCGATTGTTGGCGAGTACGGCGGTGGCGGAACAGGCGGATGAGGGGATTGAGGTCTCCTTTGCGGAACGCCGTTATACCATCACCTCCAGTCGTCGCCAGGTGCTGGATCTGCTGTTGGCCACCTACCAGAAAGCGGTCAAGCAAAACAAGGAGTTGATGGATAACCATCTGGAGCTGAAAATGCTCAATTCCCGTCTGGTGGATCAGTCCGCCCGCCTGGAGATGGCCAACCAGAGTTTGCAGGCCGAGATGGCCGAACGCAACCAGATGGCGGAGGCGCAGACCGCCACCTTGCGGGAATTGGAGTCGGCCAATCGGGAATTGAATGATTTTGCCTATATTATTTCCCATGATCTCAAGGCCCCGTTTCGTGCCATCGG
>CAIWLA010000248.1 GCA_903913345.1 uncultured Magnetococcales bacterium
CCCAACTGACTTTGACACAAAGCATTGACCGCGTGGTCGAATGGATAAAAAATACCTTGAAATAAGCGGATTTTGCGTGTACAGAATCGACCGTTGGATCACGGTCGTTGTGCGAGACGTTTTTTGGCTTTTGGTACGATGCCGGTGGTCTTTTGTTGGACGATTGAACAGTCTCACATTTTGACGGGAATTCCCCCATAACCCCCTAACCGAAGGTAGATTTAAGTGGTTGCTGACGCGCTGTTACTAGACGAAATTGAAGAAGAGGACTTTGAAGCCCTGCTGGATGAGTCGTTTGGCCAAGGGATCGGCAAAGAGGGCCAGGTGGTCACGGGCACGATCATCCAGAGAGAAGGAGACGAGTTTGTCATTGATGTCGGGCTGAAATCCGAAGGGCGGCTTACCGTCCGCGAGTTTTTTGATGGCAACGGCCTCCTTTCTGTGGGGGTGGGCGACAAGGTTGATGTCTTTGTGGAACGCTCGGAAGACCAGAACGGTCAGGCCATCCTGTCGCGGGAGAAGGCCAAACGGGAAGAGGCGTGGCTGAAGCTGGAGCTGGCCTTCACCAATCAGGAGACGGTCCATGGGCGGATCATGGGCAAGGTCAAGGGGGGATATACGGTGGATATCAACTCCCTGGCGGCCTTTCTGCCGGGTTCTCAGGTGGATGTCCGACCGGTTCACGATATTGCCCGCCTCCAGGAGGAGGATCAGCCGTTCGACATTCTCAAGATGGATCGGCGACGGGGCAATATTGTCGTTTCCCGCCGTGCGGTGATTGAAAAACAACGCGAAAGTGCCCGCAGTGCCCTGCTGGAGACCTTGCACGAGGGGATGATTCTGGACGGCGTGGTCAAAAATATCACCGACTATGGTGCCTTTGTCGATCTCGGTGGCCTGGATGGTCTGTTGCACATCACCGACATGTCCTGGAAGCGGGTCAAACATCCCTCCAGTGTGGTGGCGGTGGGGGATACCGTGGCGGTGCAGGTGATCAAGTTCAATGCCGACACCCAGCGCATCTCGTTGGGCATGAAACAGTTGCAGACCGATCCCTGGGAAGGTATCGGGGCCAAATATCCGCCGGGCACCCGCTTCCATGGCGTGGTCACCAACATTACCGACTATGGTGCCTTTGTGGAGTTGGAATCGGGCGTGGAAGGGTTGGCGCATGTTTCGGAGCTGGCCTGGACCAAGAAAAATCTCCACCCCTCCAAAATTCTGGAGGTCGGCACGGAGGTGGATGTCATGGTCCTGGATGTGGATGCCGATCGGCGTCGGATCTCCCTGGGTCTGAAGCAGTGCCAGGAAAATCCGTGGATGGCCTTTGCCGAGAAACATCCGGTCGGTGTCACCGTGACCGGCGAGATCAAGAATATCACCGAATTTGGGCTGTTTATCGGTCTGGAGGGTGATATTGACGGCCTGGTGCATCTGTCCGATGTCAGTTGGGACAATGCGGCGGGCGAGGAGATTTTGAAAGAGTTCCAGAGAGGCCAGGAGGTGGAGGCGATTGTCCTGTCGCTGGACCCGGACAAGGAGCGGATCTCCCTGGGGTTGAAGCAGGCCAGCCCGGATGGCTGGACGGTGTGGGTGGATGAGCATCCCAAAGGGTCGGAAGTGATGGGATCGGTGGTGGAATCGGTGGCCACCGGGGTGGTTGTTCGCTTGTCGGAGCAGGTGGAAGGTTTGTTGCGCAAGAGCGATTTTTCCCGCGAAGATCCCGAAGGAACCACCCTGAAACCGGGGGTTGAGGTTCGGGTGCAACTCACCCAGGTAGATCGGCAAAAGCGCAAGATCAGCCTTTCTGTCAAGGCGTTGGAGGCCGCTCAGGAGCGCAAAACCATGCAGGAATATGCGGCCGACACGGGTTCTGCCACCAGTTCTCTGGGCGAGGCGTTGTCGCAGGCGTTGGAAAAAAGATCGGGAAGTGTCACTTAAAACGGTTCGGTCGCCCGCCAGCCTTGTCCCAAGGCTGGCGGGTGGGCTGCGTCATTGAGCACATATCAGCGAGGGATTACCATGACCAAGTCAGCGTTAATCAGCCAGATTGCCCAGCAACTCAAACTCTCCCGCAAGGATGCGGAGATGGCGGTCAATGCCGTGTTTGATTCCATCGGTCACTCACTGGAGGTGGGAAACCGGGTCGAGTTGCGGGGTTTCGGCTCTTTTGGACTCAAAGAGCGGCGTTCCCGTGAAGGTCGCAACCCCAAGACCGGGGAGCGGGTGTTGGTCGATGCCAAGCGGGTGTTGTTTTTCAAAGCGGGCAAGGCCTTGCGCGAGCGGGTGGATCATTAACAGGGGTCCAGGGGGATTATCCCCCTGGTGGGGTCCAGGGGCAACGCCCCTGGTGGGGTTTGGGGCGAAGCCCCAATATTTGTTGCGCCGTATTATCTCTCGCCCCCACCCCCCACCGGGGGAGAATCCTTCTTCACTGAGGCTCTCCCGGACTCACGTCATACTGCGCACGGTCATGGGTATGACCCTTTTCGCCTGTTCCCGCGCAAGCGGGAATCCAGAGGTTCGGAAGATCAAATGGATTCCCGCTTGCGCGGGAATGACGGAACGGGAAGGAACGGACGGATGTTTGCGTATCGAGGATGAAAGCCTATCATGATTGGCTGGATTAACCTGTTGTTTGTATTGGCATTAGCGGTTATGGCCGTCCTGTTTGCAGCGACCAATCAGAGGGAGGTCACCATCCAACTGCCGGGTGGTTTGTTTGTCTCGGAAATTCCCTTGTTTGTTCTGGCGTTTGTGCCTCTGTTCCTGGGTTTTCTGGCGGGCACCATTTCCGCCTGGAGCAGCCGCATGAACTATCGCCGACAGAGCGACCTTCTGCAGTCTCAAAATCAAAAACTGGAAGCGGAACTGGCCAATTTGCGCAACCAACCCCTGGACAATGATCTCCATGTCTCCTGACCATTCGGTTTTTGCACACGGGAAGAGAAGAGGATCGGACCAACGATGAAACTGGCCAATTTGATCGGTTGGTCGGCCCTGGCGTTGACGGTGGGGGCGGTCCTCTTTCGCGCGGGTTACCGGATAGGCCGGGACAAGAGCGGCCTTCTGGCGGGTGCCCAGGGGGGTGCATCCGGTTCGCAACGGCAGGTGGATACCACTTTTTATTTTCGCGGGGTCCATTTTTTACTCAGTGATGAGCCGGACAAGGCCATTGAGGCCTTTACACAGGCGGTTCGGATCAATTCCGAGACGGTGGAGATTTATCTCTCTCTGGGCAATCTGTTTCGCGCCCGTGGAGAGGTGGGGCGGGCCATTCGCATCCACCAGAATATTATCGCCCGACCGGATCTCTCCGACCAGAACCGCACGGCCGCCCTGTTTGCCTTGGCGGAGGATTATCGCCAGGGGGGATTTTTGGATCGGGCGGTGGACGCCTATCGGCGGGTGTTGGCGGTTGATCCGACGCATCGCAAGGCGTTGTCCGGCTTGCAGGCCCTGCATGAGAGTGAGGGGCGTTGGGATTTGGCCCTGGAGGTGTTGCGCACCTTGAAACGGGTGAGCGGCCAGTCGGATCCCCGGCGGGAGGCCCATCTGTTGCTGCGGGCGGGTCTGGAACAGCGGGAGACAGACAAGGCCAAACCGGAGGCGAGTGGCCGGGAGGGCACGAGAGAATCGGCTGGACCACCCCTTTCCCTGGAACCCTTTTTGGCCGCCATCCGGGTCTATCCGGGCTGTGTGGAGGCCTATCGGCTGTTGGGCGAGGCCCAGATGGAGCGTGGGGACATCCCGGCCGCCATCAAACATTTCAGCACCGTGCGCAAGACCCGACCCAGCCATTTTTTTCTTCTGGTCGGCGCGCTGCAAAAGGCCTACACCCTGTCGAAGGATGAGAAGGGATTCCATCGTTTGATGAACGAAGCGGTCTCCTCCTCTTCGGCCTCTCCCCGATTGATCCTCTGTTGGGGCAACATACTGGAGGGGCAGGGGCGACAGGAGGAGGCGATTCAACTGTTGCGCCGTGGCGTTGCCCTGCATCCCGGTTCCACCCATCTGGCGCACCGGTTGATCCTCTTTCTGAGACGCCAGCAGCGGTTGGAGGAGGCGTTGGAGGTGACAGATCGGTGTCTGGATCTCCTGACCTCCCGGCAACCGGTTTTTCAGTGTGCACAGTGTGGCTTCAAGTCCCAGGATATTTCCTGGAAATGTCCCCAGTGCCAGATGTGGGACACCATGGAGCCGCTTTGATTTTTCTCTGGAACAAAAAGAACATGGGATAACGATGACTCTCTCTTCATTGAAGGACAAAGGCGACACAATGGTGATTGCCGTTGCCAACGACCACGGCGGGACGTTGCTCAAACAGCAGTTGGTGGAGCAGTTGCTGGACAGGCCCGGCATTGAGGTGCTGGATCTGGGTGTGGGCGAGGAGTCGCCCTCGGTGGATTATCCCGAATATGCCAAGCGGGTCTGTACGGCCCTGTTTACCGGCGAGGCGCAGCGGGGCATCCTGATCTGCGGGACTGGCCTGGGGATGTCCATGGCGGCCAACCGCTACCCGGGTATTCGTGCGGCCTTGTGTCACGATGAATACACGGCCCGTCTGTCGCGTCAACACAATGATGCCAATGTGCTGGTATTGGGTAGTCGCGTCACCGGTTCAGGAGTGGCCGCCGCCCTGTTGGAGGTCTGGTTGGCAGAGCCGTTTGAGGGGGGTCGTCATCAGCGACGGGTCGATCTCATGGACGCCTGAGCCGCCGGATATACGCCCTTTTTCTTTAGTCGATGACGGGTCCGGGGGATTCTCCCCCATCCCGTTTTTTATCCTTCAATCATCCTCAACCCCTCAAGAGACGCGCCATGGCCAAGACCAAAACCGCTGCAAAAAAAGCATTACCCACCTCTTCCGCCAAGAAAGCGGCGAGCGATTGCCCTTTGAACCAGGTTGATCCAGAGATCGACAGTGCCATTGCCGAGGAGTTGCATCGGCAGCAACATCAGATTGAGTTGATCGCCTCGGAAAATGTGGTGAGCCGAGCGGTATTGCAGGCCCAGGGGAGCGTGTTGACCAATAAATATGCGGAAGGCTACCCGCACAAGCGATATTACGGGGGGTGTGGCTGTGTGGACAAGGTGGAAGAGTTGGCCATTGGGCGGGCCAAACAGCTCTTTTCCTGCCAGTTTGCCAATGTGCAGCCCCATTCCGGTTCCCAGGCCAACATGGCGGCCTATCTGGCCCTGGCTTCGGTGGGGGATACCCTGCTGGGCATGTCGTTGGCCGATGGGGGTCATCTCACCCATGGGGCCAAGCCCAATTTTTCTGGACAAATTTTCCGG
>CAIWLA010000249.1 GCA_903913345.1 uncultured Magnetococcales bacterium
ACCTCCGCCCCCAACTCCCAAAAAACCGCCGGAGCCACCTTGTAGGAGGCCCCATGGGCGCAATCCACCACCACCCTCAGACCATCCAGGCGCAACTCCCTGGGAAAACAATTTTTGCAAAATTCAATATAACGCCCACCCGCATCCTCAATATTGGTCGCCTTGCCCAACTCATAAGAGGAGGGCTGGTAGCGGTCCAGATCCCCTTCAAACAGCAGCCGCTCAATCTCCATCTCCACGCTGTCCGGCAGTTTCATCCCATTGGCACTGAAAAACTTGATGCCGTTGTCATGAAACGAATTGTGGGAAGCGGAAATCATGACGCCCGCATCCGCCCGCAGGGCGCGAATCAAAAAGGCAATGGCCGGCGTCGGCAGGGAACCCACCTGAATGCAATGGATCCCCATCGAAATAAACCCGGCGCGCAGGGCCGATTCAAACAGATAACCCGACAGACGCGTATCCTTGCCAATCACCACCGATTGCCGCCGCACCCGCGACCGCTCCTGACCCCGGAATACCACCCCCGCCGCCCGACCCAATTGCAGAACCAGTTCCGCCGTCATCGGGTAACTGTTGGCCCGACTGCGCACCCCATCGGTGCCAAACAGCTTGCGCACAGGTTTTTTGGAATCGGTCATGCTGAGAATACCTTAACAAACAATGGATCAACGATTCAAACAAAAAACTCTTTCCAATCAACACAAACAGTACCAAGCCTTGCTGTCAAAACATCTCTCAACTCGGCCTTTTCATCCCTGGTTAACGGTATGCGCGGCGTACAAACATCCGCGTGGGCCGGATCCGATCTTGATCCAGTGTCGTATACACACAGCATCCGACTCGAATCAGCGTCCCAGCGCAGGGCACGAATCGCGTTGACAGAAAAACAGCACCCCGGCCAGTCCACTGAGGGGGTTTCTCTTCCTCTTGACACCAAGAAGCATGGCTGTGAACGATTCAAAATCCTCCCGTGAAACCAGATCCTTCCGGGTGACAGAAAGACCGGCACCCCACAAATCCTGAAAGGCCTGCGGTCTCAAGGTTCTGGTCTCTGCATCCACATGCAGCGGAGAAAATATATGCCGAATCAAAAATTCCCCATCTGATACAGGGCCTGGCGAGTGCTCAGAAGTTCTGACCTTTTCACACCGGCATTCCGCCATTTGAGCAAACGCAGCGCACCGGGAACCCGTTTTTTGTGCAAGATCATGACAACTCATGCCCGTTCATGCACCCATCCGGCCAAAACAGAAGCGATTTTTCTCATCTCGCCGCTGGTGGATTCCGGTATCTCCTGGTCTCCTGAACAGTGGACCTTCTCTCTGTTGACAGCAGAATAAAATGAAAATTTCCTGTCTCCAACAAATGACGCTTCCGCATAGGACTCTTTGAATCTCCAATACAAAACCAACTCTCCCTCTCCACCGAGAGAGGGCTTTGGCAGGGGAACACGGAACCGATCGTGGGATATTGGCAGCTGACCAATAAATTCTATCGCATCCATAATGGTCTGCTCCTGTGGAGGGAGACCATCCTCCCCGTCCCATCCTTCAGAAAGTTGTGTATATGAACGCAGTTCTTTACACAAACGCTCCCGATCCGCCGTTTCCGTAAACGGATCGTCCCTTTTTACCGGCGAAAAACGCAACGGGCAAGAAACAAGAGCAGGAGGAGCCATTTTCGTGTCACTGTTTTGTTTTATGTGAATTCCAAACAGCCGCCAACAGACCGCTCCGTCTGCCTTCCCATTCAGAGTCTACCATTTCTGGCTTGCTGTAACAATAAACCTCGATCATCCTGTCGGCCATTTTTGGGGGCTTCGCCCCCAAACCCCCACCAGGGGGGATGATCCCCCCTGGACCCCACAATAAATAAAAAGATTAAAAGCCCTCTGCCCATCCCTGGGCTACCGCCACCGCCTGCCGCGCCCCGGCCACATCATGAACCCGAATGATC
>CAIWLA010000250.1 GCA_903913345.1 uncultured Magnetococcales bacterium
AAAAACAGTTGCGAAAAAAGCCGGGAAACCGGCGGCTGCGGCTGCATCCAGCGCGGCAAAAAAATCCATCAACATTCCGTTTCTGAGCAGGAAAACCGTCAAGAGCAAGACGCTGATGATTTTCACGCGCCAGCTCGCGACACTCATTGACGCAGGTCTGCCGCTCTTGCGGGGCTTGACGGTGTTGGCAAAACAGGAAAAGGACCCCGTCCTCAAGCGCACCATCACCATGCTCGCGGATTCCGTGCAGGGTGGTAATACTTTTTCTGAATCGCTGGCACAGCATCCGAAGATTTTCAACAAGCTCTACGTGAACATGGTCAAGGCGGGTGAGTTGGGCGGTGTTCTTGAACTCGTGCTCAACCGTTTGGCGGAGTTCCAGGAAAAAGCGCAGAAGATCGCCAACAAGGTCAAATCGGCGATGGCTTACCCCACCATCGTGATGGTCATCGCGGTCTTGATCATGTGGTTTTTGCTGGTCTTCATCGTGCCGAAGTTCGAGCAAATTTTCAAAGACATGCTTGGCAACGCCCCGCTCCCAACGCTTACAAAAATTGTCATTATCATCAGCATTGCTGTTCAGAACAACTTCCTTGAGATTGCCGGGGGTGTCGTCACCTTTATTATTGCTTATCAAATCTTCTCCCGAACCGCCTTTGGCCGCAACATTCTCGACCGGATGAAGCTGAGGGTGCCATTGATCGGCGACCTGCTTCGTAAATCCTCGATTTCACGGTTCACGCGTACGCTGGGAACACTGCTGGAACGCGGCGTGCCCATTCTTCAGGGGCTGAACATCACCAAAGACACCGCAGGCAACACGGTGATTTCGGATGCGATCACAAAGGTGCATGATGCCGTCAAGGAAGGTGAATCCATCGTTGCACCGTTGGAAGCGAGTCGCGTGTTTCCGCCGTTGGTCATCAGCATGATCGACGTGGGTGAGGAAACCGGCCAATTGCCGAGCATGCTGCTCAAGGTTGCAGACGTGTACGATGACGAAGTCGATAACGCCGTCGCAGGGCTTACCTCCATGTTGGAGCCCATCATGATCGTCTTCCTGGCGGTCATCGTCGGCAGCATCGTGATCGCCCTTTTCATGCCGCTCATCGAGATCATCAGCAATCTGCAAAAACAAGGCTAACCTTCAAACCAGAAAACCCATGAAACAGGTCTCTTTCCACAAAAGTGGGTTCACGTTGATCGAGTTGTTGGTTGTGATGGCCATCATTGCGGCCCTTGCCGGGCTTACCCTTGCAGGTTCCCAATACGCCATTCTTGAGGGAAAAAGGAAACGCGCGGTTGCGGATATTGCAGCGCTGGGCCTCGCGATTGGAGCGTACAAGGCCGATAATGGGGATTATCCAAGAGACCCCGCTACCACGGATATGGTGGATGCCAAGAGCGATCCGGATACAAGGATTCCCCCTCTATCCCTCAGCCCCTATCTCATGCCGGCCTCTGTCACGCTCTATATGGCTCTCAGCGGTGACACCGACGCCTCGGGAACCATCGATGCTTCGGAAAAAGGCAACACTGTCTATTTTCACTTCACGCCGAACATGCTCAGTTTGGATGGCAACAGGAAAATTACGGCTGTGATGGATCCCTTTAGAAACTGTTACGGGTATTCAACCATCGGCAGCGCGCCCACGACCACAGGAACCCAGGCGGGAGGTTACAACCCGACTTATGATCTCTGGAGCACGCTGGATCCGGACAAAAAAGGACCGCAGAAAGCCACAGTTCCAGATTTCACCAATTTGTGGCGTTCCAATTTTCGCTAGGCGATTGGCCGATCCCGGCAACTTCTTCTTGGCACGCCTGACGCAAGCGTTCACAATTCGCCATGGATTTTGTTGAGAAAGCCCGCCGTGTATTTGAAATCGAACTGACCGAGGTTCGTCACGTGGCGGATCATCTGGACGCATCTTTCGGCCTTGCCGTGGAAACCATTCTGCGGAGCGTCGAAGCCCGCGGAAAAATCGTGGTGATCGGCGTGGGGAAATCCGGCCACATCGGTGAAAAAATCGCCGCCACGCTCACGAGCACCGGTTCACCCGCAGTCGTGCTCAACTCTCTCAATGCCATGCATGGCGACCTCGGAGTGGTGGCCGATGGCGACGTGATTCTCGCCTTGAGTTTTTCAGGG
>CAIWLA010000251.1 GCA_903913345.1 uncultured Magnetococcales bacterium
AAAAAAAACAACTTTTTGACGCCACTCCGATGGGCCGCATCCATAACAGTTGGTCTTAATTTGCAAACCGGTATAAATAAAATCGGCGGGATAGGTTCTGTTGGCATGAATACCCCCCACCTTGGCCACCGCCAGAAAGACATGGGAAGGCCGATCCTGGGCGAAAAAGGCACGCACCTCGGCCTGATCGGTCAAATCCAGTGCCGCACGGGTTCGGGTCAACAGGTTGGTAAAACCGTGCCGTTGCAGACAACGCAGAATGGCAGAACCAACCAACCCCTGATGTCCAGCGACAAAGATGGCAGCCTGTTTATCCATGTTATCCATCCAGGATCGACCAAACGGAACCGGATTGATGCAAGATGAAAAGAGATCGATCCGGGCGATTGTTGAAGGGGTCTGGGTAATGCGGATACTCTTGATGGCGGAGGAGCAGGGATTCGAACCCTGGGTGGGGTTTCCCCCACAACGATTTTCGAGACCGTCCCGTTCGACCGCTCCGGAACTCCTCCGTTCAAGAGTTTCTTTTTCCTTTCTTGCCGTGCATGTTAGCCCCATTCTGCGCAACAATCAATGGCTGGTCGCACAATCCGGCAAGTAGTTTTTGGGAGGCGTCAACCGTGCGATACGGTATCCTGACACCCCTCCCTGTTCATCCCGGCCAACAAAGGATCCCACCCGGCAGCCATGTTCGTCACTCAGGCCTCTCGGCAGGCAATGAGAGTGACATGATTTCAATCAATTACCTGCATGAATCCACCACGAAAACCCTCCACGGCCGCCCGTGTTGAGAGGAACGGTGCCCCCCATCCCGCGGCCAAACCGGCGGCATGGATTGTGCTTTCCAACAGCAAAACCGTTGCGCAAAACGGGGATGACTCTGTGGGCATTGAGCAAAAATATGAGACCAAAACCCATCACCCTGGTGGTGCTGGATGGCTGGGGTATCCGTGCGGAGACCTCTTTCAACGCCATCCACCACGCCGCCACCCCCCATTTCGACCATTGGTGGCAGACACGACCCCACGCCCTGGTGCAAACCAGCGGCCTGGCGGTGGGATTGCCAGAGGGACAAATGGGCAATTCCGAGGTGGGCCACACCAATATGGGTGCCGGTCGCATCGTCTACCAGGATCTGACCCGCATCAATCAAGCCATCTGGAGCGGAGAACTGGCCGACAATGCGGCCATGGAAGAGACCATCAACAAGGCACTGGCCCACCAGGGGGCCGTCCACCTGTGCGGTCTGCTCTCGACCGGCGGAGTCCACTCCCATAGCGAACATTTGCTGGCGGCCGTCATGGCGGCCAAAGATTGCCAGGCCAAAAAGATCTATCTCCATGCCATTCTCGATGGCCGCGACACCCCCCCACGTTCCGCCCTGGACGAGTTGGCCGAGTTCCAGAAGGGGCTGAAACGGATCGGTGCCGGACGGATCGTCTCCCTCTGCGGACGCTATTATGCCATGGATCGGGATAATCGCTGGGAGCGGGTCCAAAAGGCCTATGACATGCTGACCCTGGGCCTCGGTCACCGGGCCACCGATCCCCTCCTCGCCGTACAAGCCGGCTATGATCGGGGCGAAGGGGATGAGTTTCTCTCCCCCACCCTCATCCTCTCCGACGATCAAAAGCCGGTCACGTTGGAAGAGGGTGACTGCCTGTTGATGCTCAACTTTCGCGCCGACCGGATGCGGGAGATCTGCCATGCCCTGCTCGACCCGGCAGAGGGCGAAAGGGCCTTTCACGGTTTTGTCCGCACCCGTCAACCCCGATTGGCGGGCCTGTTGACCATGACCCAGTATGACACCACCCTCCAGCCCGTCGCGGTGGCCTTTCCACCGGAACCCCTCACCCACATCCTGGGAGAGGTGATCTCCCAGGCGGGGCTGCGGCAGTTGCGCGCTGCCGAGACCGAGAAATATGCCCACGTGACCTATTTTTTCAATGGAGGACAGGAGATGGCCTTGCCCGGCGAAGAGCGGCTGCTGGTCCCCTCTCCCCAGGTGGCCACCTATGATCTGCAACCCGCCATGTCGGCAGAAGAGTTGACGGCGCAGGTCATCGATCAGATCAATCGTCGCCATTTTGATCTGATCGTCATCAACTATGCCAACCCGGACATGGTGGGACACACCGGTCACTTTGCGGCCACGGTGCAGGCCATCGAAACCGTTGACCGCTGCCTGGGACAACTGGCAGAGGCCGTGCTCCAGGTGGGTGGCGAGTTGTTGATCACCGCCGACCATGGCAATGCCGACTGTATGCGGGAGAAAAACGCCCAGCAACCCCATACCGCCCATACCCTCAGTCCGGCCCCCCTGATTTATCTGGGGCGACCCGCCGAACTCCACCATGGCCGCCTGTGCGACATCGCCCCGACCCTGCTGCAATTATTGAATCTGCCCCAACCGGAACAGATGACTGGTATCCCACTGCTGCGCTTCCCGTCGGAGACAACGGAAAACAAATGAAAGAGATTAAAAAAATGGGACAACACTGCCGGCGTTGGTCTATCATGGTCCTGGGGATAATCGGTTGCTGGGTGCTGATGGGGATGACCGACCCACTCCTGGCCGGTGAAAATCAAACCCCCAATAAACAGCTTCGCCTTGCCGACCACGCCCAATTGATGTATGGATTAAAGTCAGGCAAGGTGCATGGCCGGAAAATGCGGCACACTGCGGTCGCCTCGCCCGGTCATCAACGGACCCAGGTACGACCAACCCCCAGGAAAAAGGGCCTTTCTGTCACCCGCAAAGGGGGCGGTGCCGCTGGCGTGGCCACCACGAAGCGGGCGAGTGCAGCGCACAGTCGCCAGAGAGGACAACACGGCACCCCACTGCGGGCGACCAGACTGACATCCGTCGCCCGCACGGCACCGGGTGGCAGCCAGAAAAAATGGTCAGCCACCCATCGGAAGCTGCTCGCCCAGGGACGGCACGGCAAGCGACCTCACGGGTCAGGCGTGGTGCAAAAGGATCGCCAGACGGATGGCCTGTTTGCCGCCTCCGTGGAGCGGCGCATGGGAACCTTTACCGGACCGGTCAACGGTTTGGCCACACCCAGGTCGTCTGGCCTCTTCTTTCGCGTGGCGGAAAACGCCGATGTAAAGGCCACCTCTCGTGGACAGGTGGTCTATGCGGGTTGGTTCCGGGGTTATGGAATGCTGGCCATTGTCAATCACGGGGGCCGGGTCTATTCCCTGTATGGACACAACCATGATTTGCTGGTGGCCAAGGGCGATTTTGTGGAACCTGGGCAAGTGATCGCCAAAAGTGGTAAAACAGGCTCGGTCGATGGTGTCCCAGGGCTTTACTTTGAAATTCGCAAGGGCAACAGACCGGACAATCCCAGACGATGGCTGGTCAAAGAAAAATGGCACAGTGACAAACTGGCCAGCATCCTGTAGCACAGGTAAAGAAATGCCCAGGCATGGGCGGTTAAACAGATCGACGCCGCTCAATGCGGCAGGAGCTGGATTATGAAAAGTCCGTTGCGGGCAAGACGCCCGTTTTTGTTTGGTCTCGTTATCCTGGTCGTGTTGGCCGGGCTGCACCTGGCGGCCGACAACGTCCTGGCTGTCAGTCAAGTCACCTACGAAAAGCTGCGGGTCTTTTCCGAAGTCCTCTCTCTGGTCAAACAGAATTATGTGGAAGAGGTGGACGAAAAGGCGGTCCTCTACGGGGCCATCCACGGCATGTTGAAATCCCTGGATCCCCACTCCTCCTTTCTCACCCCGGAGAGTTTCAAAGAGATGCGGGTGGACACCAAGGGGGAATTTGGTGGATTGGGCATTGAGATCTCCCAGGCAGAACGCGGTATTCTGGTGGTCTCTCCCATCGAGGATACCCCCGCCTTCCTGGCGGGTGTAAAGGCAGGAGACTTGATTGTCAAGATTGATGACGACTCCTCCGAAGAGATGAATCTGCCGGATGCGGTCAAAAAAATGCGGGGCAAGCCGGGCACCGCGGTCCAACTGACCATCCTGCGCAAAGGCGCACCCAAACTCCTGACCTTCAAGATTGTGCGCGACATCATCAAAGTGCGGAGCGTCAAATGGCGTCTGGAGGCGGGCAATATCGGGTATACCCGCATCGCGCAGTTTAACGAGCAGACCATGCCCCTCTTGGAACAAGGGATAGAGGAACTCAAAAAAGAGGCCGGAAAAGAGGGATTGAAAGGATTGGTGCTGGATCTGCGCAACGATCCCGGCGGACTCCTGGATCAGGCGGTCGAGGTGGCGGATGCCTTCCTGGAAAAGGGGTTGATCGTCTACACCAAAGGGCGCATCCCCGGCAAGGACATGACCTTTGAGGCCCATCCCGGAGACCTGATCAACGGACTCCCCATTGTCGTGCTGATCAATTCCGGGTCGGCCTCTGCCTCGGAAATTGTCTCCGGTGCCCTGCAAGACCACCATCGGGCGGTCATCATGGGGACCAATTCGTTCGGCAAAGGGTCGGTGCAAACCATTATTCCCCTCTCCGATGGCTCCGGGTTGCGTCTGACAACGGCCCAATATTATACCCCCAGTGGCCGTTCCATCCAGGCAAAGGGGATTGCACCCGATATTGTGGTGGAAGATCTGGATCTCAGCGGCAACAAACGCGATGCAGGGGAACACCACCAGACCGAGGCCGATTTGAAAGGCCATCTCAAAAATGCCGATGAGACCAGTGCGAACGAGAATAAAAAGAACAGTAAAAACAAGGATGAAAACCCAGAAGGCACTGTCGAGGAGAAGGGAACCGACAAGGGAACCGACAAGGGAACCGACAAGGGAATCGACAAGGGAACCGACAAGGGCAAAGAAGGTGGCGATGGCAAACGCAGCAAGGAAAAGATGCTGGAGGATGCCGACCGGATAACCGGACACAGCAAAGAGGACTATCAGTTGCAACGCGCATTGGACCTGTTGCGTGGTTTCCAGGTACTGCACGGCCTGTTTGAAAAAAAGGATGCGGCCCAACTGGCTGGCCTGATGACGGGAAACCGGGTTGGACAGACTGATCTCCGGTAAAAGGCGGTCTCTTTTTGGGTGGTTGGCTGTCTTCGTTGTGGTGTTTTTGGTGGGATGGGTCATGACCCTGTTGGTTGAAAAGGGGTCCGACCAGACGTCAACGGAGATGAAAGGGCAAGCCGGGGTGATACCCGGTTCCCCTGCGCCCACCGCACAAGGTGCGGACTCGGACCCACTCCGCCTGACCCTGGCGGAGAGTTTGCGTGCGCCCAAAATGGTTCAGCGGACCCCGGTCCAGTCCGACTCTTCCTCCGTTCAACCCAAGGGGCCATCGGTCCAACCGGAGGGGCCATCGGTCCAACCGGAGGGGCCATCGGTCCAACCGGAGGGGCCATCGGTCCAAACCGAGGCGACACCGCCACCCCCGGAAAAGCCACCGGTCCACGGCCCCCTCCTCTACGAAGAGCCTCTTCCGGGTACGGGAAAGACTGCCCCTGGCGGACCGCGTGCCATCCCTTCGTCTGGGAAAAAGGCCAAAAAGGCCGAGACACTCCATACATTGGCGTTGATTATTGATGACCTGGGCTATGAATGGCCCATTGCCAAGGCGATTATCGACCTGCCAGCCGACATCACCCTGGCCATTCTGCCCAAACTGCCGTATTCGCGGGAGATCGCCAAATGGGGCAAGACCACCGGACGGGAACTCCTGCTCCATCAACCGATGGAGCCTCACCGTTATCCCCATATTTCTCCTGGACCGGGGGCCATGCTCGCCTGGATGGACAGGGAGGGGCTGCAAGCGGTGTTGCGGTCCAATCTGGACCAGCTGCCAGAGGTGGTGGGCATCAACAACCATATGGGTTCACGATTGACAGAGAATGGCCAGGCCATGGATGCCGTCATGGCGGTCCTGGCGGAGAAGCAACTGTTTTTTATCGACAGTCGCACCTCGGAGGGATCGGTTGGCGCGCAGAGAGCGGCGGTTGGCCATGTTCCAACGGCTGTTCGTGATGTTTTCATCGACAACAAGCCCAATGAGGAGGCCATCTTGCGTCAATTGGCACAACTGGAGCGTTTGGCGCACTCTCATGGTGAGGTGATTGGCATTGGTCACCCCTACCGTGCCACCCTGGCGGCCTTGCAACGCTGGCTGCCGACGTTACCCCAGAAGGGTATTATTCTCACGCGGGTCTCTCGTTTTATCCGTCCCGTTGCGGCCCGTGCCCACTATCCAGACCATCATCCGGTCGTGGATAGGGACGGCCATCGTGACGGCCATGCCGTTGCCGCTTCTCCACCCAACTCCACGCCTGGAAACTGACAGGGAGATTGCCCATGACGACACGGCGCAGTGCAACCGGCGGCCACCATGCGGCGAAATATTCGACCGTTCTGGCTCTGGAGCAGTTGCTGGATCTGTTGAATGGCAAACCACCGGACCCGATCCAGGCTCTGGCGCAGGTGGAGCAGATGCTGCAACAGGCCACCTGTACCCAGGAGGTGCAGGCGGCGGGCGCGGCAGCGGCGGCGGTGGTCGAACAGTTGCTTCTTCCCGTCCTGGATCACGATCCCGGACGCTGGCAACGGGCCAAGGCGATGCAGGCCCTCTTCCAGCGTGAGGCAGACGGGGCAAAGTCCGGGGAATCCGGAAAAAAAGGGGGGGAATGGTCGGCCAGAGAGTTTGGTCTGCTGGAGGAGTCGATCCAGGCGATCAGCGGGGGGATGCCCGCCTATGTGCCACCCCGCCCGGACAGTGCCCTGCCCGCCTCTCCGTTTGCCCGATTGATGATGGTCTTGCAGCTCGTCGGTGAATCGGAGGAGCCGTTGCAAGAGGCGGTCGCCCGCTGTCAAGAGGGGGCCAAGGTGGATTGGACCGCAGCCGGTCGCCTCCTCCTGGAACCGATCCGGGCGGCGGGTCACAAGGCTGCGGCACCACCCTGGCAGCGCAAACGACGGGCCACCTATGAGATCCTGTTGCGGATAGCCCATCACTATGCCGAGACCCTGGCCCACTTCGGGCGCAAGGATCCCCTCCTTTCCGAACTCCTGGAGGCGGTGCAACGTTTTGACGGTCGGGTGGAGGTGCGGCGTTTTCACACCCTCTTCCACGCCCAGGTGATGGAATTGCACAAAGAGGCCCACTCCCTCAGGGCACAGCAGGAAGAGGCACGGGAACGGGCAGAACAGTTCAAGGATCGGATCGATCAACTGGAGTCCACCCTGGCCCAGGCCCGTCGTGAGCAATTCCTGGATCCCGTCACGGGGATTCCCGATCGGTTTGCCTTTATGGCCCATCTCCATCGTCACCTGGATCGTGCCCTCCATCTGAACGAGACATTTTCCTTGCTGTTGTTTCATTTTTACGAATTGCAACAACTGGTTGCAACGCTTCATAACACCGAGAGAATGGTCCAGGGCACGGCAGAGCGACGGCTGTTGATGGCCATCATCCAGGAGATGCGTCCCTATCTCCCCGACAGTGCCTTTCTGGCGCGGTTGAGTGCGGAACGGATGGTGATTTTGTTGCCCAGGTGCCCGGTGACCGAGGGGGAGATGATGGGCACCATCATTGGCCAGGCCCTGGAAGATGTCTGTTTCAGGCTGGACGATCGGGAGATCCAGATCG
>CAIWLA010000252.1 GCA_903913345.1 uncultured Magnetococcales bacterium
CCTTGGCAGCCAGACCATAACTGTCCGTCGCGGTCACGGTAATGTTCAATGTACCCACATCGGCATTGGCGGGCGTACCAATAAAGGTCTGCGAGGCGGCATCAAAGGTAAGCCAAGTGGGCAAGGGATTATTGCCATTTTGCGTCGCCTTCCAGGTGAGATGATCCCCACTGCTGGTGTCCGCATCGGTGAAGGTTTTGTTGTCCAACGCCAGGGAAAAGGCCTGACCCTGCGTGGCGGTCTGGGTGGCGGTCTGTTTGGTCGCATCCAATACCGGGGCATGGTCAGCAGGACGCACGGTCAGGCTGAAAATGTTTGAGACAGACAAGGGGACTGGGTCCGGGCCCGGGACCGTGTCCTTGCCCGTGTCGGTGGCAGTGACCTTGATATTGTACGTGCCCTGCTCTGAACTGATCAGTGTGCCCGTGGTGAAGGTTCCTGTACTCGCATTCAATTGAAGCCAGCTTGGCAAGTCGGCACCACCGACCAGAGTGGCCGAGTAGGTCAGTTTGTCCCCATACGGGATATCTTTATCGTCAAAGTTGCTCGCCACCGAAAGACCGGTACTGGTGGTGGCCGTGGGCGACCAACCGAGCGACTGACCAATAAACCCCGTCTGGTTGGCAATCTGTTTGACCGTCGGGGCATCGTTGGCGTTGGCCACGTCAATATGGAAAATATTGGACTGCACCGACACCCCTGCCCAGTCGGTAGCCGTTACCCGAACATCCAGTGGGCCAGTCACCTGTGTGACATCCAAGTTGTCAGGCGTACCAATAAAGGTGCGGGTGGCGGCATCGAACACCAGCCACGAGGGCAAGGCACCCCCGTTGAGCAGATGGCCTGTGCTGTCAACCCGTTGGGCGGAATAGGTCAACTGATCGTTGGGGAGATCGGCATCGTAGAAGGGGGCCACCGAGCCGCCCGGTGCCGCCGCATTCTGGGTGGCCGGCGTCAATTCCTGCAAGAAAAGCCTGCCCTGCGTCGCCGTCATGTTGACAATCGGCACACCCGCAGTGGGTGAACTGTCCGGCTGCGTCACCAGGACCAGAAAATTGTCGGCCATGCTCAAACTGCTCGTGCTGGTCGCGATGACCGTGCCATCCGCAGCGGTCGTCTCGGTTGCGGTGATCTTGATCCCCAACAACAATCCGACATCGTTGAGTGTGGGAGATCCGTAGAGAAAATCACCGGGCTGGGCGGTCCCGGTGCCGCCCAGATGGAGCCAACTGGGCAGCGCGGTGCCATCCTGCAACGTGGCCGTATAGGTCAGTTGCGCCTTCGAGCCGGTAATATCCATATCCACATCGTGGAAAATGTTCGTCACATCCGCCATTTTCAATTCAAACGTGGGCGTGTCTGGCGTACTGGCAGAGGCCGGAGCCAACAGGCCAGACAGGGCATGGGCGATCGTTGGCGCGTCATTGACGTTGGCCACATTCAGGGTGAAATGGGCATCGGCTTGCTGACCGGACGGCTGATCGGTCGCGATGACATCGATCGTCAGAGGAGACCCCAGCGTCACATTGGCGTTGGCAGGCGTACCGGTGAAGGTGCGGGTCGTCGGATCAAATTGGAGCCAGGAGGGCAAGCTGGTATTGGTCCCGTTCACCACCAGTTTGGCACTGTAGGCCAGAGTATTGCCGACATTGGGATCCTGGAAGGCGTTGGCGGAGACCTGGAAAGTGAATGGCTGACCCTGGGTGGCCGAGTGAACGGACGACACCAGCCCGGCATAATCGCTCCCCGCCACAGGCGGACTGTAGGGAGATTGTATGTTCAGGGCAAAGATATCCGAGACACTCAGGCTCGGCCCGCCCGCCGGATTGACCGAATGGTCATGCGCCGTCAGCTGGACGGAGACGGACTGGTCGATCTGGGTCGCATCGCTGCCGGCACCGTTGTAGTAGAAGGTATTCGTTGAGGCATCAAAGTGCAACCAACCGGGCAGGACGCTTCCATCGCTCAGGGTGGCTGTATAGGTGAGCGTATCGCCATATTTGGCATCGGGATCCGCAAACGTGCCAGACGGCACCACAAACCGGAAAGGCACCCCCTGGGCAAAGGGGATCCCCTGGTTGATGTTCTGGGCCGTGAACGGGTTGGCCACCACGGGCTGATCATTGGCGTTGGCCACCGTCAGTGTCAGAGAGGCTTGACCCGTTTTGCCGGCCTGATCGGTGGCGACCACGGAAACCAGCACCGTGCCCACATCGTCATTGCCCGGCGTCCCCGTCAAGGCCTGGGTGGCCGCATCGAAGTGCAACCAGGTCGGCAGGGCCGTATTGTTGGCCCCGGCAATCGAATAGGTCAAGGCGTTCGAGGTTTGATCCCAGGAATCCTGGTCGGTAAAAAATCCGGAGGAAATCTGCGAGGTGAACGGCACACCTTGCGTGGCCTGGAGTGCCGAAAGGGCGTTGGACGCCGGTATCGGTGCATGGTCGTTGATGTACAGGGCAAACGATTTGGTGGCATAGACACCGAAGGTATCCGTTGCCGTCACCGTGATCGTATGCGGGCCGTCAGAGGCCGTTGTGGTGCTCAATACAGAATCGGTCAATTGTCCCGTTGTGGGATCGAGACTCAGCCAACTGGGCAGACTGGTGCTGCCATCCACCGAGGTCAGGGTATAGGTCAGGCTGTCCAACGCCTTGCCACCCACAGACAGACGGGTATCGGCATCCGTGAACGCATGGGGAATGTTCGCGGAGGTGTTTTGCGTGGCGTCTATCAAAACCAACCCAGTCCCGGTGGTGGCCACGGGGGCATCATTGGCGTTGTCCACCATGAGCAGATAGTTGACCGAGGCCGAACTGGCATTGACACTGCCATACGTGGCGGTAATCTTGACGACTTCGTCACCCACGTCCGCATTGTGTGGTGTGCCACTCAGGGTCAGGGTGGCAGAATCCCAATGGAGCCAGTCCGGGAGAGAACCGTTCGTCAGGGAAACCGTATAGGTCAGGCTGGATCCGGACGGAGCGGTAAAGGTCTCTCTGGGTAATGAAAAATTGAATACCTGATCCTGGGCAGCAAAGAGAAAGCTGAGCGTCTGCCCGTGAATATCACCGAGTCCCGAAAGCTCCAGGAGGGTTTGATTGTAGTGGGCCAAGGCGGCCGTGGCACTGATCGGCTCTTTCGAGTGATCAGAGGTTGCCTGAGCGATCAATGCGGCAACATCGCTGCTGAACTGGCTCGGCGATTCCGTGAGACTGATCGCCTTGACCGTTGCCGCAGCGGCCAGGGTTTGTGACGTAAGGGTAATACCGTTGGAGGGATCCCTGTCACTATCCAAATTTTGCAATAAATACGCCAAATTGGTAACGGCAGTGAGTTGTTCGCCAACGAGTTGCCCGCTCGCCTTGAATCCAGGAGAGGCCACAGAGGTGGCACCAACCAACTTGTCCAGCGTGACAATGGGGAGACCATCGCCCAAGCGAATACTGGTTGAGCTGACGGTACCGAGGAGAATGTTGCCAATGGAAAAGGAGACCGATTCGCCATCCCGGAAGGAAAAACCCCCTCCCTGGTCCGTGACACCACTCAGGGTAGCCGTCCGGTATTGCAGTCCCGCCACCGCGCCATCCAGAAAGACACCGTGGGAGATGCTCACCACGGGGGCCGGGGGGGGAGGCAACAAAGTCTGGATATGTACCAGTTCATGCTGCAACTCGACCACATCGGCCTGGCTCATTTTGCTCGTATCAATACCCTGAACCGCCTTGATCGGCAATGACATCCCCGACCCATTCTGGGCATTGTAACTGTCCATCAGGGCGTTGACCACTGCGGTATTATGACTGGCATCCGCTTTGCTGTCACTCGATGTATCCGACTTGTTGTCGTGCAACACCGGAGGCAACATACTGTTGAAACGATTCAAAATATCCTGTGGGGCACGGAAGGCTGGCTGGGGCGACCCATCCAGGGTGACCACCGTGGCCATGCCGGGCTGGATCAGGGTGACCGTCCCCTGCCCACTGGCATCGGAAATATCCAACACCCCGGAGGTATGCACCACCGTCGTCTGGCCATCTGCCGTCACCTCACCCTGCAGGGCACTCCCGCGAATACCGATCTGGGCCGAAGGGGTCTTGATGGTGGAGTGGCGTCCTGGATGCTGGTGAGCAATATCGCCGCTGGAAAAGGAAAAAGCCCCTTTCATGACCGTGGTGGCAAACTCCCCCTGGGCTGCCGCCGGGTTATAGGAATATTTGTTCAGGACGATACGGGCACTGGTGCCCAACTGGAATTGGGTGCCGTCCAGGAAGAGCAACTGAACCTGCCCCCCGTCCGAGGTCTTGATCTCCTCTCCCTCGAAAATGTCGTCCCCCGCCTTCAGGGGATGACCCTCGCCACCCTGAGTGTGCGCGGTCGCCGAACCGCTGACCATCTTGACCTTGCCAATGGCCCCGCCAGCCGCCCCGGTCGCCCCGGTCGCCACGGTATGTTCCGGCACGGGACCGGCCACCAGCAATCCGGGTCGCTCTCCCGGCAACAGCAGTGCCACCGTCTCCGGCAAGAGAAAGGCTCCATTGGGGGCCGTCAGGATGGGCGGTGCATCGGTGGCAAAATAATCGGCCACCACCACCCGTTCCCCCGCCTGACTGATGATCAGATGATTGCCCTCCCGGGCAAATTCACCATCCAAGAAGAGGGCAGCACTGGCCAGTTGCACCCACCCTCCCACGGCAGAAACCCCTTCGCCCAACGCAGCAATGGACGCATGGTCCGGGGAGGAAATACCTTGAACCGTATTCGGCGTGAACATATTGATCACCATATCAGCATAAACGTGAATCCCTGGTGGCAACGGTCAACCCAAACACCACCCGGACCAACCAGAGTGATCCATCCGGTTGACACGGCGTTTGTCAAGGGTAAAAACCCTCCAGGGACTAAGAAAACCTGGAACGATTATATCTGAATCGGTCGGATTTTGCAACACTTTTCTTTGACTTGGTATCGACATGATGCGGCATGTCACGAATCTGCAACTTAACAAACAGTTGCCATTCAGGTCGACAAGATGCGGTCCAACCAACGGACGGGAGCGCACCAAATGGTGCCCTCCAGGATCCGGATCCGATCCAGGTGATCGGGATTGGCTTGGAAGGGCTGGGCGGGCTTGCCGGTGTTGCAGCAAAGTTTACATAAATTTAACATATTAAAGTCAAAAAAGGCCACCTGTCGCCTTCCCATCCCGTACCAAAGAGACTATCCTGTTCACAGCATGGTGGCTACGACTACCCCCCCCCAATACGACCAAGGAGAAACAGACCATGAGCAGCAACCCATCCTTCCTCAGCAACCTGAGCGATGCCGTCTTTCCCCGGATGCAGGATTTTTACGGCATGATCCTGGCGCAATGCGATCTGGTGGCGCAATCCTCGAATGCCCTGGTGGAGTTTATGCAGACGGGCAGCAAGACGGCTGCCGATCTGGTGGTCCGTCTGGACAGCGAAGAGGATGTTCTTAAATCGAAACACCTGAAAATGTTGGCCACTGCCTTCGCCACCCCCCTGGACCGGGAAGATCTGGAACGGGGCATCACATCGGTGGGTGTCACCATGAAATATGCCGCGACCATCGTGCAAGAGATGCAGGCCTTGAATATCAGCTCGGATAAATACACCACGGAGATGGCGGTTTTGCTTCGGGATGGGCATGAGGCACTCCATCGCGGCTACAAAAAATTGGGCACCAAGGAGTCCCCGTTGGCCGAAGCCGATGCCCGGGTGGCCGTGCAGACCAAACACAATCTGGACAAATGCTTCCGACGCGCCCTGGCCGAACTGTTCAATGCCGACCAGATCCTGAACAACCTGGAATCGGGTGCGCCCAACTCCAAAATGGAGGCCATGAGCTATGTCCTGGAAATTTTCAAGCGGCGGGAAATTTATCGGCATCTGGCGGACGCTGGCCATGAAAAATCACGCGCTGGCAACTTTTTGCACGATATTGTGGTCAAAAGCTCCTGATCATTCGCCGTTTTCGTCATCCCAGCGAAAGCGGGGATCCCGGTTTCGCGGGTGCCATCTGGATCCCCGCCTGCGCGGGAATGACGTTTGCAAAACGACACATCCCAGGCTGGGTGCGGTTTAAAAGGCCGAGAGGATGGGGAGCAGATCCCGGGCGATCAATGAATTGGCGTCATCCGATAGGTGATCCCCATAGCTGTATAAAAAGTGCCGGTCACGTATCATGGGGCAGAGATTGGTCGCCGGATCGCAGAGCAGCGGTGTGGGATCATAGACAATCAGACCGGGGTTTTCCCCTTTCACTCTCTGCACAAAGGCCCGATAAGGCTGCGTCCCTGCCAGATGATCGGTATAGTGCAGGGTGCAACGGGGGTTTTCCGTGCGCCGCAACCACCGATCCAGGAGGGCATTGCCGGTCAAACCCCCGCTGATGCAACTCCTCGGATCGGGGAAGGTCGGGTGATCGATCACCAGGACCACCCGTTTGCCACCCTTTTCCAGAGACCGGATCACCATCGTGTAATCCGCCACCAGACGATCCGTCACCGCCGGTGAGATATCCGCCTGGACAAAACCGGTCTCGCCGTCCACCGGCATGGTGCTCCGCAACGCATTGACCAGAACCACCCCCTGGATGCGCCGGTTGTTCGTGACCGTTTCGTAGGCGAGCCGGTTTTTTTCATCGGCCTGGGCACTCCTGGGGTTGACCGACCCCATCAACAGCCAGCGTTGATCCGGTTGGGACTCCCGCACCAGGCCATAGAAGAGGGCCTCGGCCTTGCTGTCACCCAGGACGGCGTAGCGTGGCTCTTGCCGATCGTCCTGCAGGCAAAACTGAAACAAGGTGGTTTTTTCAGCCGCCACCCCGCATTGGTTGGCCAGCCTGCCCCGATCCGCCCCCAGTTTCAGGGTGTTGATGTCACCGTTGAGCAGGGACTGGTGGCGAAATTTTGCCCCATCCAGCTTTTTGACGGTCACGCCGGCCACCAGCAGCAGCACCATCACCCCGCACAACGGCACAATCGCGTTTCTTGAGTGCAAACCAAAGCGAATGGGACGTTCCAATAGCCGATAGGTCAGCCACGCCAGGACAACACTGGCGCAGATCAACTCCATCCGGGTGGTGGCCGACGGGGTTTCGCCCCCCATGATGCGGGCGAAAGAGAGGAGAGGCCAGTGCCACAGATACAGTGGATAACTGATCAGCCCCACCCATACCAGGGGGGCACTCGACAGGAGGCGTCGATTCAGCCAGGTGTCTGCGACCCCACCACCCAGGATGACCAGTACGGCCCCCACCGTGGGCAACACGGCCCAGCCACCGGGAAAGCGATCTTCCTTGCTGATGATCGTGATGGCGATGCCAATCAGCAACAGGCCCAGCCAGGGCAAAAACCGCCGGACACCCAGGCCGATCGCGGGCTGCCGTATCAAAACGTAGGCCAGACCGCCCCCCAGCAACAGCTCCCAGAACCGGGTCAAAGGCGAA
>CAIWLA010000253.1 GCA_903913345.1 uncultured Magnetococcales bacterium
GACCGCCCCCCAGCAACAGCTCCCAGAACCGGGTCAATGGCGAATAAAAATCCGCGACAAGGTTCCGGTTTGCCTCAACGAGGCTCCATGACAACGAGGCGACCAGCAGCGAAAACAGCGGCCAGGCAAAGGATCGACTCTTGCGCCACCACCACAACAGGACGGGCGGCCACACCAGATAAAACTGCTCCTCGATCCCCAGCGACCACAGATGCAGCAAAGGCTTGGTCTCCGCCGCATTGTCAAAATAACCCGCCTCCTGCCAGTAGACCCAGTTGCTGACAAACCCCGCCCCCCCGGCCACATGCCTGGCCAACTGTTTGTATTCACTGGCCGTCAGCACCACCCAACCGGCCACCCAGCAAAAAGACAAAATGAGGGCCAGCGCGGGAAATATTCGCCGGATCCGTCTGGCATAAAAATGGCTCAGACGAAACCGCCCCTCATCCGTTTCACGCACAATCAAACCGGTGATCAGGTAACCGGAGATCACAAAAAAGAGATCAACCCCCACAAACCCACCAGGGAGCGCGAAGGGAAAGGCATGAAAGATCACCACAGCCAAGACGGCAATGGCGCGCAATCCATCAATGTCCGCCCGGTATCCCATGCCAACTGGATGGTCTGACTGTGGTAGAGACATGCCATTCCTCTTGCAATTCCAATCGTTCATCCCCCACGATCCCTCTTCCGGTCCGCAGCAAGCCTAAAAGAGTGGACCGCCACAAAGCAAGCAAAAAAATGCTGCACCGCAAAAGATTCCGCCAACATCCCTGGAAAATCGCCTGAAAATCGGTCAGAATTATCGGACATGGCATGTTCATTGCTTGTCTTTGAAGACAACCGGCAACAAATTCAACCCTTTGGTCTATCAGTGAAAGACGGAACGCGGGTCACTCTTTATGCACATTAACCACAAATTGGGGTTGGGTTTTGGCACCATGGTCGGGTTGATGCTGCTCATGGCCTCCCTGGCTTGGCAAAACATGCAGACCCTTGTCCAGCAGGATGCAGACCATGACCGCCTTTCGAGCATGACTGGAACCCTTTTGGAGGCCAGACGTCAGGAGAAAAATTATCTGATACGTCATGACATGCATTCGGCAGAGGAGGCCAGAGAGGCCATGGATCGCCTCCGTCGGATGATCCAGACCGAACGGTCGCAAGCCCTCTTTAACAAGAAGGCGATCTGGCAGGAAGCGGAAAATCTCGTTCATCGTTATCTGGACAGTTTTTGGAACGTTGTCGAAGATCGGGCAATGTCCGCTGCGGACCAGACCAAAACCATGGAGAGGGATCTGGTACCCGTGGCGCGTCGTCTGCATGACCTGCTCACGCAGCAGTCATCCGAACTGGTGGGCAAACGGCAAGACCAGATGACCTGGTCGGAGCAGTTTTTTGCCGTTTGTCTCTGCCTCGCCATACTTGTCTCGGCCATTCTGATCTTTTGGATCACCCGTTCCATTTTCTTCTCTCTGAAGCTGGGTATGGATTTTGCGGCAAAGGTGGCCTCTGGAAATTTTCACGCCCGGATGTCCACCTTTCCACAGGACGAAGTGGGCATCCTGCTGCAATCCATGCAAAAGATGGGGGAAAATCTGCAACGGATGGATGCGGACAGCCTGCAATCCCAGGCCTCGCGTCTGGCGTTAACGGCCCTCCTGGAAACCTCTCTGGAACCTCTTTCCCTGCAACAACAGCTCGAAGTGGCCCTGCACATTGTCTTGACGGTGCCCTTTCTGCACTTGAAAAACAAGGGGGCCATCCTCCTGATGGACGAACAGGATGGCCAGCTTCGGTTGGCGGCCTCCCACAACCTGGATCCCGAAATCATCTGCGCCTGCGCCGTATTGCCCCTGGGAAAATGCCTCTGTGGTCGATCCGCTGCCGAAGGAAAACTGCTGCATGCCTTTGATGGAGACAGTCGTCATGAAGTCCGCTATGCCGGGATGGATCCCCATGGTCACTATTGTGTGCCCATCCTCTCCCGCAACACGGTTCTGGGCGTCATGACCCTCTATCTGGATGCCAAACATCCCCCCAACGCGGAGGAGGAATTCTTTTTGGGCAGCATTGCCTTTACCCTTGCGGGCATCCTGGAGCGCAAACAGATGGAGGAGCGGATGCAACATTTGGCCCATCATGATCTGCTCACGGCTCTACCCAACCGGGCACTCTTTTCAGAACATTTTGCCCGTTCCCTGGCCATGGCGACCCGTGGCCAAGGCAAACTGGCCGTCATGATCGTCGATCTGGACCATTTCAAGCAGGTCAATGACACCCTTGGACACGCCGCCGGGGATGAGGTTTTGATCGTCTCCACCCAGCGCATTCGGGAATGTCTGCGGGCCTCCGACCTGGTGGCCCGCATGGGAGGGGATGAATTCGCCATCATCCTCACCGATCTGACCCAACCCGAAGCAGCCGGTCTGGTGGCGGACAAAATTGTCCAGAATCTCTCCCAGCCCATTGTTCTGGGAAAAAACACCGCACTGGTGGGTGCCTCCATCGGTGTTGCCCTCTTTCCCGACCATGGCCGGGAGGCCGATGCTCTCCTGGCCAGTGCCGACATAGCGATGTATCAGGTCAAAAAAAGGGGGCGACACGGCTACTGCTTTGCCGATACAAGACACCCGCCTAAACCCGCAGACGATCACAAAAACCGCATCCCCCAGAATATCGAACAGGCTGTATAGAAAACACCTTTTGCCATCATACACCCCGATCCGGTCGAACCGTTCGCACAACGGTCGGCAACCCGTCACCATCAAAGCCTGGAAGTGACTTTTTATTACTGGGTGCGATCTCACACACACTGTGCTAGAGTATTCGCTTTGTGTCCCTTTGCTTTTTGCGCATACCAAGGAGTCTCGGTGCCATGCCCGTTACATTGACGACCAATGCCGCCCACAAGTTGAATACCCTCCTCCAGGAGGAGAACAATCCCGACCTGAAGCTGCGAATTTTTGTTTCCGGGGGAGGATGTTCCGGTTTCAAATACGGATTCACCTTCGACGAACAGGAGGATGAAGGCGATTCCGTGATTGAACAGAAAGGGGTCAAACTGTTGATCGATGCCACCTCCATCCAATACCTGAAGGGGATAGAGGTGGACTATGTGGAGGATCTCAACGGTTCCCAGTTTGTGATTAAAAATCCCAATGCGGCCAGCAGTTGCGGTTGCGGCCAATCGTTTACGCCATCGGCAGGCGGTGGTTGCGCCAACGCATAAAAGGGTTGGACTTTAGCCTTGTTTCACTCAGTGGGGGCCTCTGCCCCCACTGACATGCAATCGTTTAAGGATGGTTCCCATGTCCGATAATGTTCTCTCTTCCCCCGCAGAAGTGCCCACCCACTCTGAAGATCCAGAGGCGGATGCCACGGCTGCTGCCCCCTCCACACGAGAGGAGAAGGCCGACGACCATCCCGTCGGCAGACCCGTTCAGGATGCCCAGCCGATGGCAGACCGGATGACCGATGATGCGACCGATGTCACCCCACCGGCTCATCCAGAGGGGGCACTCGACGACCCGGCCACCACACCGATGGAACCGGAAGAGTTGCCCGATGATCCCCTCGCCGCACCGGTGGAAATGGAGGAGCCAATCGATGATCCCATCCCGCTCGATGATCCCATCGCCGCATCGGTGGATCCAGAGGAGGCCCACACACACCCCGACGAGGCCGCCAACGAAGCCGCCGAACAGGCTCACAAACTGCTGCCCAGCGAGTTGGTGATCTATCCCCTGGGAGGACGTCCCTTTTTTCCGGGCATGCTCACGCCCATTCAGGTGGAAGGCTCCCCCTACTACGACACCATCAAGATGGCGTTGGAATCACCCGGAAAAATGTTTGGCATTGTACTGAGCCACGCCGAAGAGGGCGACGATGTCTTTATCTCCGGCAAACTGTACCGCTTCGGCACCACGACCCGTATCATGGAATCGGTCGTCAATGAGCCGGAAAAACAGATCAAATTGTTGGCGGAAGGGCTGTCCCGCTTTGAAATTATCGGCATTGCCGATGATGGCCCGCCCATCCTCGCCATTGTCACCCACCACGACAGACCGGTCGCCCATTTTGAGCCGGATACGCTCAAACCCTACATGTTGGCGGTGATCAGCACCCTGAAAGAGATTCTCAAATATGACTCGCTCTACCAGGAACAGGTCAAAATGTTCCTGTCACGCCATAATTTCAGCGAACCGGATCGGTTGGCCGATTTTGTCGCCTCCATGACCAGTTCCAACCGGGAAGAGTTGCAGGAGGTCCTGGAGACACTGAACGTGCGCGAGCGACTGGAAAAGGTGCTGGGACTCCTGAAAAAAGAGTTGGAAATTGTCAAGCTGCAAGACAAAATTTCCAAACAGGTCGAGGAGGGCATTTCCGAAAACCAGCGACAATTTTTTCTGCGTGAACAACTCAAGGAGATCCAGAAGGAACTGGGCATCACCAAGGATGATCGCACCGCCGACCTGGAAAAATTCCGGGAGCGGATCAAATTGTTGACGCTGACCGAAGAGGCCACCAATAAAATAAACGATGAGATGGAAAAGCTCGCCATCCTGGAGACCGGCTCTTCGGAATATAATGTCACCCGCAACTATGTGGATTGGCTGACCAGTCTCCCCTGGGGGGTCCACTCCAAGGACAAGCTGAATATCAAGCGGGCCAGAAAGATACTGGATGAGGACCATGATGAACTGAAAGATGTCAAGGAACGGATTCTGGAGTTTCTGGCCGTTGGCAAGCTGAAGGGCAAGATTGGTGGCTCCATCATTGTCCTGGTTGGTCCACCGGGGGTGGGCAAGACATCCATCGGTCGTTCCGTGGCGCGGGCGGTGGGCCGGGAGTTTTTTCGGTTTTCCGTGGGTGGAATGCGCGACGAAGCGGAAATCAAGGGCCATCGCCGAACCTATGTGGGGGCCATGCCGGGCAAGGTGATCCAGGCCCTGCGGTATACCAAAGTGGCCAATCCCATTTTCATGCTGGACGAGGTGGACAAGATCGGGGCCAGTTA
>CAIWLA010000254.1 GCA_903913345.1 uncultured Magnetococcales bacterium
CCGGAGTTTCAGTGATTTTTATCTGACCTCCCATGTACACACCTCATCATTCCTGGTGCACGATGGCCAGCAATAACGAGAGGATCATGACCGTCATGACGGGCCCGTACAACTCCTCTGGCTGCACGGTGGTCATCAGGGAGAATAGCACAAGCATCAAGAAGACGAGTACGGACTTTTTGATCATTGAAAGGATCATCAGTATAGTCGACGTTGCTTCGTCTTTATTGGAAGTAGGCGTTTTGGTGCCCATCTCAAATTTATCCACGAGAATCTCCACGCACTCGATACCAATGGTATGGGTATACACCTTATTTGCATCGGCCTGCATCCCACACGGGACCAGCAGGGAGACAGCCACGACCGACGACCACCCATTCCGTTCTCATTCCGCTTCTACCTGACCGCCGGGAGGCGGTTTCCCGCCCCCCTGAACACTGCATTGCAATGAAATCAGACCTGCACCATGATGTCATAGAGCACTGTACCGGCGACAAACACGCAGTCACCCAGATTGGAAAGATGCCGATATAACTCACGATGCTTGAATATCTCGATGGTATGCGCCATGAAACGGACTTCGATGCCCTCTTCCTGGTTTTCCAACATCTGGCGCGCGTGCTCGTCCCCATCAAACAGGGCGGCCAATGCCTTGCGGTAACAGGTTTCCACCGCATATTCCGAGGCATGAACCGCCTGTTCATCCTCGACCGCTCCCAAGGGATCGAACGACTGCTTGGAAAAACCGCGATACAGGGCGGCCGTGCCCTTATTCATGATCTGCACCATTTCCAACATGTATGGATCAGGGGCCAGTTCCAGCACCTCCATTTCACGTACCGTGCTTTTGGCATAGTTGGGAATCATATCAATGCTCATAATAGCCCGGTAGATATCCTCCCGGTCCAAAGGCGTGGCAAACGCCTTGGCCAGAATGGCCAAATTGCGTGCCTTGACCTCATCGCCACGCCCCTCCAACTGACGAATCAAGTTTCCTTGACCCCCACGCTCCATATGCACCACCAGGGCTTCCATGGTTTGAGCCATGATCTCGCACTGATCGTTGAGCAGGCCGAAAAAATCAGGCACCTTGGGGAAAATGTTGTCCAGAATTCTGTTCAACAAGGGCGAGGGAGGCGTATCGATCACCTTGGGCTGAGCCTTTTTTTGGTTCGTCGAAGTACCATTCATGATAAACTCCTTAAGAGACCTGTACCACAATGTCGTGAAGGACGGACCCGGCCTTGGCAATCTGATCCCCCGCATTGGAGAGATGCCGATACAGTTCACGCCGTTTGAATATTTCCGTGACACGATTCATGACCCGGGCCTCCATGCTCGGCTCCTTGCTCTGTTGAATATACTGCACATGGTGGTCAACCAGGAACAGATTGCTCAGTGCCTTGCGATACGCCTTTTCCACATTCCGCTCCGACTTGCGCACCGCCAACGCATCATCCTCGGCCAGGGCGGGATTGCTGCCCAACTTGGCAAAGCCGAGTTTCAAGGCATCCGTCCCCTCGCTCAAAATGCGCGCCATGTCCATCGCATATTGATCGGGAGCGAGCTTGAAATAGCCCATCTCCTGGATGGTGGTGTTGGCATAGTGGAGAATGGTGTCAATCGCCGTCACGGCGCGATAAATGTCTTCCCGGTCCATGGGAGTGGCGAATGATTTGTTCAACACGT
This sequence comes from uncultured Magnetococcales bacterium, assembly GCA_903913345.1. Classification (GTDB taxonomy): domain Bacteria; phylum Pseudomonadota; class Magnetococcia; order Magnetococcales; family Magnetaquicoccaceae; genus Magnetaquicoccus. Next base: position 1,690 of record CAIWLA010000254.1, read on the forward strand.
ACATGGTGCGAGTCTTGATGTCGTTGCCCTTCTTTTCAAGCTCAGCGATCGCTTCGGCCTTGCTCGTATCCCCCCCCATAAACTCCACCAGGGCCTCCATGGCCTCGGAGACGATTTCGCACTGCTCGTCGATCAGGGTGTAAAAATTGGGTATACGAGGATAGACATTGGCAAGAAGTCTGGCTGCCATTGGGGAACTGCCGCTCATTTTAATTACCTCCAGTTGCTGGGGCCGATCCGGCCCGATAGATTAAATCGCCCGAATTATTGGTCTGTACACATCCGCTGTCTGCGATTAAATGGCATTCCCGACAATCATTTTGACAATGTAGAAGGTCAGGATGGACACAAACGCGGCACCGGGGATGGTGATCACCCAGGTGCTGACAATTTCCTTGGCTTTGGCCCAACGCACGGATTTGGGACGTTCCGAGGAACCGATGCCCATGATGGCGGAACTCACCACGTGGGTTGTGGAAACCGGCGCACCGAATATAGAGGCAGATAGTATCAGAAGACCCGATGTCAATTGGGTATCCAGGGCGTGCAAGGGACGCACCTTGTAAATGCCAAACCCAACGGTTCGGACAATACGCCAACCGCCAGAGAGAATGCCCAAAACGATGGCTATAGCGCAGGCCAAAATAACCCAGTTGGGTACCACAAATTTTTCGATGAACCCACCCAACACCAGCACCAGGGTGATGATACCCATACTCTTTTGGGCATCGTTGGCACCATGCGAGAAGGCCAAACCAGCCGCCGTGATAAACTGGAACCGTTTCAACCAGCGGTTGGCGGAGGGTTCCTCATTTCTCATCACCCAGCGCATCCCTTTATGGATAAAGTAACCGGCCCAAAAGCCCAACACCGGTGAGATGATCAGAGAGAGGAGAATCTTGGTGAAACCGGTAAAATGACCGCTGGCCAGTTCGGAAAAGCCCCAAATCACGTTGCCGGAACCAGTCGATACCACAACCGCTCCAATCAACCCGCCCACCAGGGCATGGGAAGAGGAGGAGGGAATGCCATACCACCAGGTTGCCATATTCCAGAAAATGGCCCCCCAAATACCACAGAGAACAATGGTCAGGGAGAGACCAGCGGGCAGATCACCGATGGTGATAAACTTGCCGATGGTGTTGGCCACGGCGGTCCCCCCCAAGACGGGACCGAGAAACTCGAAGGTGCCAACGATGATGACCGACTGAAGCGGGGTCATGGC
>CAIWLA010000255.1 GCA_903913345.1 uncultured Magnetococcales bacterium
AGGCCGCCAGGAGGGCGAGGCCAAAATCCTGATACGCTTGTTGCAACATCGTTTTGGCCATTTGCCCGCGTGGGCCAGTGAGAAGATCGCCCAGGCCGAACCGCCTGTTCTGGAGGAATGGAGTCTCCACATTCTGGACGCGCCCACGTTGGAGAGCCTCTTTTCGGATCCCTCATAACGGCAAGCATCTGGTGCAGCCATTGCCGCCCAGCCATCGAGAGACGCCTGTCCAACCGGGTCGATTCTTTGCCCATGCGGTGGCCATGGAGAGGATAAAGAGGGCCTCCCGACTCAGAGCTTGTGAATAAATCTGCTGCGCGGCCATCTGGCGGCGTTGCGGGCTTGCTCACTCCTCGCCTATCTGATTGATATGTCTCGTCGCTCGCTCGCCCGCGCCTTGCCAGATGGCCTGCTCGCGACGATTTATTCACAAGCTCTCAGGTCAATTCCCCGGTCAACGGGCATTGAGCAGCGGCTTGCAAGCCGGGCAGGTCCAAAATTTGGATCTGTTTGCCAACCACATACACCAGTCTTTCCTCTTGCAGACGTCTCAAGGTGCGACTGACCGTTTCCATGGACAGCCCCAGAAAATTGGCGATGTCCTGACGCAACATGGTCAGGCGGAAGGTCTGACCCGGCAGGCCACGCTGGGCATACCGCTCTGCAATATTGATCAAAAAGGCGGCCAAACGCCCCTCCGCGCTCTGTCGTGCGGACAAGACAAACTGCTGCTGCTGCTGGGTGAGATGGGTGGTCAAAATCTGGATCAACTCTTCCTGGAACGGGGGAAAACGGTCTCCCAGCAACTCCAGGCGGTCCAAAGGCAGCCAGCAGACGCGGCAGGGTTCCAGGGCCACGGCGGTCGATGAATAGTGACTGGCCCGGATGGATTCCAACCCCAATAATTCGCCGGGGAGATAAAAGCCCAAAACCCGCTCTTCCTGGCTGGGGGTGAGGGAATAGCTCTTGATGCCCCCCTCTTTGACGGCATATATCCCATGAAAAGGTTGTCCCTCACGAAACAGGGTTTCCCCTTTGGGAACCGGCTGTTGGCGGAAAAGGAAAAGGTGTTCCATCTCCAGTGGTAATTGTTTAAATAATGGCAAAAAGCCATAAAATCCACACTGTTCGCACGTTACCTCCGTCTGGCGGTCTCCCTGCGCAGACGGATCGCGTTTTTTGACAATCCAGTCGGGATCCTGGGCGTGTTGCTGGATGAATGGCATGGTTTGACCCTCCCCCCTCTCCTGTTCGACAATGTCTGGTTTCTGGGTGACCATCCTGATTGGTCCCCTTTTGGATGGAAATATGTTTGACATTTTACTGTTTCTTGTGTTGTCCTGCAAGGGATCTACTGGGCTGTCATCAGGATGCCTCTCATCGAACGGGTTGGGTGGGTATGGACAGGGGAACGTTTTTCTGGCGTGGAGGCGGGTGCGATGAATTTTACCCAGTTTTTGTTGGATCTTGTCGGACAGTTGGATTATGTTGCCCTCTTTTTGCTGATGGCCGCAGAGAGTTCCCTGTTGCCGGTCCCTTCCGAGTTGGTCATGATCCCGGCTGGCTATCTGGTCGCGCAGGGGAGGTTGGATCTGGGGTGGGTGGTCCTGGCCTCCAGCATGGGGAGTCTGGCCGGTTCATTGGGGAGTTATGCCCTGGCCTTCTGGCTGGGGCGTCCGCTGTTGCTCCGCTTTGGAAAATATTGTCTGGTGACCCCTGATCACCTGGCCCAGGCAGAACAATTCGTGGCTCGACACGGGGAGGTTTCGGTCTTTACCGGGCGGTTTATTCCGGGTGTGCGCCATTTGATCTCCCTGCCAGCCGGTTTGGCGCGGATGCGATTGGCCTCTTTTGTCCTCTATACCGGGGTGGGGGCCACACTGTGGAACAGTGTGCTGTTGCTGCTTGGGTATCTGCTCCGGGAACAGCAGGATTGGTTGAAGCAACATTTCTCCTGGGTGGTGTCCGGTGCCCTGCTGTTTGCGGGGGGGGTGGTGGCCGTCTATATTCTCAGGCAACGGACAAAGAGTTGAATCGTCGGCTGAACCGGTGTAAAAGTACTGGATTTGCACACCGTGAATCGGTTAGTATGGTTTGGCGTGTTTTTTTTGGCATGGGTGGTGGGTACGTTGCTTGATCGGCGGCGGTGTTTTTCTGTCCGGTTCGGGGTACCCGCCTTCGGCCAGACAGGGTCGTTCTTATCGGAGTTTTTTATTAATGGCAACCTCTCTTCCCTCTCAAGCAAAACCCGCCGTTGCGGCGGCCAAGGGCAAATCGGCGCAACCCGTCGAAGACGTCGTTGAAGAAGAACTCCCCTCTATTGAGGAGATCGAGGAACTGGAGGAGGAGCTGCACGAGCAGCAGAGGGCCAAGACCCAGCAGGAACTGGCCGAAATTCGCAAGAAAAAAGAGGAAGACGAACTCCTCGGAAAGACCAAAAAAGTACAAAAGGTTGACCTCTCCCAGATCAAGCCGACGGGCGGAAAGTCCAGCAAGAAAGGAGGCTTGCCGGAACATATCGCCTCTCTTCCCAAAGACCATCCCATTCGGTTGCGTTGGGAGAAGGGCTATCGCCAGAGACCGGACGGATCGTGGGCCAAGACGGCCCTGCCAACGGCGGAAGAACGGAGTTCCGCCAAGGAGTGGATCAAATTTGTCGTTGTGACGTTGGTGATTGTTCTCGTCGCGGCGGGTGTCATGAAGGGTATCGACTCGTATCGTGAGGCCCTCCAGAAAAGGCGGGATGAGGTCGTTGACATTATCACGAAAAAGGGCTTTTCTCTGGATGATCCAGAGGTCCGGTCGGTCTACGTAGAGGTGACCACGACCGCCTGGCTGCCAAAGTTGGATAAATTACTGGAAAACCTAAAAAGAATCCCCAGAAAGCTCCTGGAGCCGTTTATCGAAAATCCCGAACAGGGCAGCTATGTGGATTACATCAAACGGCACGGCAAGCCGTTCGATGAACGGGAGGCCATCGAGTGGCAGACCCGGAGTATGCGCAAGCCGGTTGAATAGCTCCCTAATGGGTTGAACGCTCATTGATTTTTACTGTTGACACGTGCAGTGGTGTTGCTTAGCATGGGCACCCGGTTTGTTGAGTGTCACCGGGGTTGCCGGGGGGGGTGTCCTGTGCGGGTGGCGGTGGCGAATTTTTCTTGAAGAGTGACACTTGAATCGTCCACAGTTGAGTGTGGCGGTGCCCGGTCCTGGGACGAGACAATTATGGCGGAACAATCGACAGAAAGGGCCGACGAAGGTCGCCCCAAAAAGGCCCCTGAGGATACGAGCAGAAAAAAATGCCCGACCTGCAAGAAGGGCACGCCCCTCTGGTTTATCTCCTGGGCGGACATGGTGACCCTGCTGTTGTGTCTGTTCGTGATCATCGTGGCCTATTCGACGCAAGAAAAAGGTCGATACATGACCTTGTCTGGCTCCATGCGGGATGCGTTCGGCTCAAAAAATCCCGATGAAAGCATGCCTCCCATCGCCAGGGGATACCATCTCGTCAACATGCAGTTTCAGACACTAATCACCCTGGTACACATAGCAGAACAGGTCAGGGAGCTGTTCTCCGTGCCGATCGATCATGGGCGGGTCAAGGTTTCCAATGATGAGGAGGGGGTCATGATCCTGATCGACCGGGATTTCCTGTTTCGACCGGAGTCGACCATATTGCAGGAGGCGGTTCAGCCCCTGCTGATGAATTTGGCCACCCTCATCACCCTGTTGCCCAATACGGTGGAGATACGGGCTTCCCGCGTTGAAACCCCCGGAAAGCCCTTTGATTGGGATGTGGGAACGGCGGAGGGGGCGGCCATTGCCGCCATTTTTGAACAACAGGGGGGGATTTTGTACAATCGCATCCAGGTGACCAGTCTGGTGGCGACAGGGCAGGGGGGGGCGGAACCCGGTACCGCACCACCAAAAAACACCATCGAAATCAGAATTCTGAAAACAACCAACCCGGAAGATTAACGTGACGGTTGGACAGACGGCTGTCTGTTCGGGGCATGGGATAGTGCACTATTAAAAGGGTGATACATGGATATTGCAACAGTAATCGGGTTGACCATCGGGGGCGGTATTGTGCTGGGCCTGATGGGTCACAATATTGGGTTGTTTTACAGCACCCACGCCTTTATCGTCGTGTTCGGGGGGTTGGTGGGCAGCACGTTTGTCAAGTTCAACCTGTCCGACATCAAGGTGGCCGGGAAAATTCTCAAGAAGGCCTTCTTTACCTCGCATGAAGACCTCAAGGAACTCATCCGTCAAATGGTGGATATTTCCAATATTGCCCGCAAAAACGGTTTGCTGGCACTGGAAAAGGTCAAGGTTGAAAACGAGTTTCTGCAGGCAGCCCTTCAGCACTGTTCGGACGGGGTGGATCCCAAACTGATGAAGGAGGTGCTGACCAAAGAGATCGAATACATGGCGGACCGTCACAGTGTGGGTATCATCATGTGGGAAAGCATGGGGGAGGCGGCACCGGCTTTTGGCATGGTGGGTACTCTGGTCGGTATGGTGGAGATGCTTTCCAACATGAACGATCCTTCCCGGATCGGTCCCTCCATGGCCACCGCCCTGTTGGCCACCATGTACGGGGCCATCGTCGCCAATGCCGTCGTGATCCCCTTGGCCATCAAACTCCACCACTACAGCAAGGAGGAGCAGATGAAGTGCCAATTGATTGTGGATGGGGTCATTGGCATTCAAACCGGCCTGAACACGCGTATGTTGGAACAGGTGCTCAAGACAGGTCTGCCGCGTTACAAACGGGAAGACTGAACAGCATATTCCTTTCCCGTCACGCATCTCCCTTCGGGGGTTTGGGGGAGAAGTCCACAAGGTCTTGATGGCGTACTGTATGGGGCTTCGCCCCAAATCCCGCCGGTGGCCCTACCCCTGGACCCCACCAGGGGGGTAATCCCCCCTGGACTCCTGTGTGTGGTCGAGGGATCAGTTGCCCGGATTGGTCGCCGCCACAACCCGGATCTCGATCTTGTCTTTGGCCTGTTTTTGAATACGCCCCTCACTCTCGTTTTCTATGGCCGACAAACTGGTCACCCGGATACGGCTGTTGGGAATCTCTCCCTGTTGGTTGAACAGGGTGGCGATGGCCGTTGTCTCCTCCTTGCCCACATTCCAATCATACGGTTTTCCGTATACGCCAACCGGGGCGGAGCGTATTTCCAATATGTTGGGTATCTTTTTGACGGCGGCAGCGACATCGGCCAGCATGAGCTGGGTGGCGGCATTGGGGGTGGTGGTCCCTTCCTGGAAGATGACATTGCGGTCAATCTGGAACACCACTCCGGCGGGATCCTCGAAGGCATTGGCCTGCCCACCGTTGAGCAACGGGGAGAGGACGACCCGGACCTCCTCCGCGATGTTGGACAGCTGAATGTGCCGCTGAAAGCCCATACCGATGATATGATACCCCCTGGGGACGGGACGCAGGCTCTTTTCCGGGCTGTTGCCACCGAACGCATCCTTCATGGATCCGGCGACCGTCGCGAACTTGCCCTTGTCCTGACTGGAATAGGCGACAATAATGACGAACAGACACAACAAAAGGGTCACCATGTCCGCCCAGGAGATAAACCAGAGCGGGGTGCCTTTTTTGCAGGTCGGACATTTTTTCTTGCCGGTACCGGGCGGTGGGGCCGGTTTGGGTTGACCGTCGTTTTCTGCCATATCATTACCGTTTGTTGGGCTGAAAGGGTCGCCACGACATAATGGCCTGGTCTTGTCTCTTGTTTGGGTCTCACCCGCCGGATGGTGGACGTTTTCCCAACAGCACGAGATTCCTCAATACAGGTCGGGATGTCAAGAGATTTCCTGCGGTCGGGTTTATTTGGTCGCGCACGGTGTCCGGTGGCCGGTCTGCGCTTTTCGGTCGAGAATGATGGAAGAATGGCATCCCCCTCTTTGCCATATTAAAAAAAATTTGGTATAAGGGGGGGTTCGACTCTAACGGTTGCAAGGAATCCCACGCATGTTTAGTTCAATCGCCCGTAAAATTTTTGGATCCCGGAATGACCGGTATCTGCGCAGACTGAAAACGGTCGTCGACCAGATCAATCAGCTGGAAGCCGGGCTGGAGGCGATGAGCGATGCCGAATTGTCCGGTCAGACAGAGCTTTTTCGACAACGTCTCCGGGAAGGTGAGGCGTTGGATAATTTGATTCCAGAAGCCTTTGCCGTGGTGCGTGAGGCCAGCAAACGGACGCTTGGAATGCGCCACTTTGATACCCAACTGCTCGGCGGACTGGTGTTGCACCAGGGCAAGATTGCGGAGATGCGCACGGGTGAGGGCAAAACCCTGGTGGCGACCCTGCCCTTGTATCTCAATGCCCTGACCGGCAAGGGGGTACACCTCGTCACCGTGAACGATTATCTCGCCCAACGCGACTCGGCCTGGATGGGCAAAATCTATCGCTTTCTGGAGATGGATGTGGGGGTGATCATCCATGGTCTGGATGACGAGGAGCGGCGACAGGCCTATCATGCCGACATCACCTACGGGACCAACAACGAGTTCGGGTTTGATTTTCTGCGCGATAACATGAAGTTTACCATGGAGGAGCTGGTGCAACGTCCCCTCCATTATGCCATCGTGGATGAGGTGGACTCCATTCTCATCGACGAGGCCAGGACCCCGCTCATTATTTCCGGTCCCACGGAAGACAATACCGATAAATATTATCGG
>CAIWLA010000256.1 GCA_903913345.1 uncultured Magnetococcales bacterium
CGCCAAAAAGGGGGAACTGGGCATACTCTTGACGGACGATGCCGAAATACGGCGTCTCAACCATCGTTATCGGCACCGTGACCAGGCCACCAATGTCCTCTCCTTTGCCATGGAAGAGGGGGAAAAGGGTCCAAAAAGGGGCAAAAAAGACCGCCTTTTGGGCGATGTGGTGCTGGCCTATGAAACGGTGGCCCAGGAGGCCCAGGCCTATCATATCCCGCTGGAACGGCATGTGATCCATCTGGTGGTGCATGGTGTGTTGCATCTGTTGGGTTATGATCACGCCCGTTCCCCCGCAGAAGCCAGGCGACAGGAGACGCGGGAAGTGGCCATCCTGGCGGATTTGGGTCTGTCCAACCCCTATTGGTTGCCCGCCGAACCGGAAGAGACACTCTGAGACCGTTTTTTCGTGCGTTTCGAATCAATGCCAGAAATGAGAACAAAAAATGATCTTTCGTAATGCGGCGGGATACGCACTGTTGGCAGGGGGTATCGCGGTACTGGGACTCCCTTCCGGTCCGCTGCCCATCGCCTTGATGGTCGGCCTGATGATATTGATCATTCTGATCCCCTCCTTTCCCGCCCGCCAGGGGGCATGGCTGGGCTTTTTGTTCGGACTCAGTTATTTCGGTCTGGGTTTTTCCTGGCTGTTGACCAGTCTGCATCTCTACGGTGGCATCCCCTGGATCGGTTCGGTGGGGATACTGTTGGGATTGTCCGCCTTCATGGCCCTGTATTCCGCGCTGTTTGGTGCCCTGCTCGCCCGGTTGGCACCCCGCCCTGGTCTGTTGCCACTGGCCGCGCCCGCCTTGTGGGTGGCAACCGAATGGTTGCGTGCCAACCTGTTTGGTGGTTTTGCCTGGAATCTGGTCGGCTATGGTTGGGATCGCTGGGCACCCTTTTTACAGATTGCGGATCTGGGTGGGGTTTATTTGCTCTCCTGGCTCATGGTATGGCCGGCCTCGGTTGGCGCAGCCTTGTGGCTGGGCCGCTCCAGGGGACGAGAGGTCTGGCTTCATTGTGGTGCCGTGATGGTCGTGATGGGGGTGGTCTTCGGGTATGGCGAGTGGCGGGTGGCCGCCCTCCGGGCCAGTCAGCAGCAGGATGCCCGCCCCCCGATACGCGTGGCGATTGTCCAGGGCAATACGCCGCAGCAACTGAAATGGGCACCCGACCAACAGTCCGGAATCGTGGACCATTATCTGCAATTGACCCGCGCGTTGCCTTTGCCGGTTGATCTGGTGGTGTGGCCAGAGACGGCGATGGCCTTCTTTTTTCGCGCCAAACCCGATTTTCTGGATGCCATCATGCAACTCAGCCGGGAGATAAACGCCCCCATACTGACCGGCACCCCCACCATCGACCGGGAGAGTGAGGAGGATCGTTGGCATTATTACAACAGCATGGTGATGCTGGACCAGACGGGATCTTTGGATCGTCGGTATGACAAGCACCATTTGGTCCCTTTTGGTGAATATATTCCGTTTCGGGCATTTCTTCCGGCCCATCTGCAAAAACTGACCGCTGGCACGGAGGATTTTTCCAGTGGACCCGGCCCTCTGCCCCTCTCCTGGGACAAGGGTGACATTGGCCCTCTCATTTGTTATGAGGCCATTTTCCCGGATGAAGTCAGAACCCTGGCGGCCATGGGTGTCCGCTGGCTGGTCAACATGACCAACGATGCCTGGTTTGGTGATACGGCCAAGCCCCAGCATTTGGCCATGGTTCGTTTGCGGGCCATTGAAAACCGTCTCCCCATGATTCGCTCTGCCAACACGGGTATTTCGGCTGTTTTTGATGCCACTGGTCGGGAGTTGGGCCGCATCGCCCCGGACCAGCCCGGCACCCTGGTGGTCACCCTCCCTCCGGGCAGCGGTCAGAGTGTTTATCAGCGGTATGGGGCCTGGGAGATCGGGGGCTGGCTTGGGTTGTTGTTTCTTTCCGGCTGGCTGGCGCGCGGCAGGCCGACTCCCCGGCCAACCCACCCAGAATGAAGTGGAATCTGGATCAATTTTTACGCAACCTGATGATTGCCATTCTGGTCGGACTGGTGGCTGGGCTGATTGTTCGGTATTTGCTGGTGGAGTTGATTGTCTGGACTCGATGATCTCTTCTCGATAATCGGTATGGTGTCCGTCGATTGGAATCTACGCTGGCGTCTCCAGTGGGTTGATCACGGTCAGGTCCGTGATCCAGAGGAAATCCTCAATGTTCGCGGTTGCCAATACCCGCCGGTGTTCCAGTGCGGTTGCGGCGATCAGAGCGTCCCCCAGCGAGATGTTGCGTTTCTGGCGCAGATGAATGGCCTTTTCAAAGGTTTCTACTGTCGGGTAAAGAATATCCAAACGGTCCAGAACGGCTTCAATGGATTGGCGGTCTGCATCGGACAAACGATGGTATCCAAGGGATTCCACCCGACTGATCACGGAACAAACTGGACTTTGCTTGACCAGCCAGTGGCGCAACTGGCGATAGTCGGGATGCACGGAATAGATGATCAGGTTGGTATCGATCAGCATGATGGTTCTTCCCGACCCGGAAGAGGACGATCCCGTCGAATTTCCCGTTGCCAAGCGACCGGATCGGGAATTTCCCGAAACGGATTCAATCGGGCGGCCGCATCCAGGGATTCCGCAAGCAGGTGTTGCCGTTCTTCCGGGGAGATCCCGGCGGTTTGGTCCTCTTTGGCAATCCGTTGTTCGAGAAACAAGGCATAATGCAACAACTCGACCTGCAAAACTTCCGGCAAGCGGGCGACATGCTTGGTGATGTTTTCAAGAGTATTCATGGCAAGACATCCTGAAAATGTTTTTCAGTAGCATAAGCAGTCATGAGATTGGGCGACCTTTCGTTCGCAGGATGAGCGTATCAGATTTGCCTGCATAAAAACAACAAATAACTTTCAAAATTGCGTTCCTATGTGTGGTTTCCGCCAACTTCAAGCCATCAGAATTTTTGATTTACCGATAATCTTGTTGATCGATTTATTGTTTTTCCGAAACGTCCAGTCATTCACTCCTTGCAGCCTCATAATTTGTCCTGGCTGTATCAGTTGATGACAAAATTTTTCTCCCAAAAAGTGGCCAACAACACCCGCCTCGCAGTTAGCCACATAAACCAACCAAGTATCATGGAGACTCGCCGCAAAATCGGCGAATCGAGCATAGTCATCGATCCAACGAAGGCTTTCCTTCGGCTAAATTTGGGAACAGATAAATTTTTGAAAAGTATATCAATTTCCAAAACCCTGCCACCAACGAACTCACTCCCCCCACCCACTTGCTGGCCAAGCTCAACGACCCGCCCCCCAATCAGTGACCCATAGCCGAACGCGGGCACACAACAACCGGGTAGCAAAAGCGGCGCATCCACCAGTCTGGAGGACTATCAGATGAAACCAGTCGCTGTAAAATGAAAAAACCACGCCATCACCAAAAAAATCGGCCTAAGGTTCAACTCCCCCATCCCGACCATGATAAACCGCCAAACCCAGCCCGGACTCAAGTTTCCCAACCCACCTGACAACCACCAAAGCATCCAGCCAAGTGCAGACTCCCCCACCCCAATGCCGGAGGCTACAGCAGTCAAACCCGATTCCGATATTTCCGTTTCAAACCGCATTCCTGTGCGTGGTATCACACCATTTCGTCCAACAGGCATCCTCGCCTTTTCTGGGAACGCCGATGCCATCTGAACACCCATAACCGTTTTTGGCTTCCGTTTGAAATGCGCTTGCCCTGGATTCAGGACAAAAGAGATTGACACGGTAAGGCAGTTGCATTACCATGCGAAAAATTTTCTCTTTATTGACCGGAGAACGCTCGTGGATATCACCCTTGAAGTCGAATCCACGTTGACCGACCGCTATCAGACCACAGTGCCAGAAACCGTGCGTCGCGTCCTTCGGTTGGGTAAGCGCGACAGGATTCACTACGCCATTCGCCCCAGTGGAGAGGTCGTGCTCACGCGCGCCAGAGATTTCGAGAAAAACGACCCAGTGCTTGGCCGGTTCCTGTCCTTTTTAGCCTGCGACATCTCCGAACATCCTGGGCACTTGCAGGCTGTCGATGCCAGTCTCGTACAGAACATCCAATCATTGGTTGCTGGTGTCGAGATCGATCTCAATACAGCTCTATCCGAAGATGTTTCTGCCCTCGTTCCCTCCATGAACGGCTGGGCACCCGGCTTGAACAAAGATAAAAACAGAAAGGAACCATGATACAATGCGCTATTTTTCGGTGGTCCATGTCGTTGCCGCCCTGTTGTTCCTGCATGGGTGTGCCGCTGTTCCCTCGGCCAAGGTCGAGGATCTGCCCGGCCAGGAGCCACACATCAGCAAGGTGTTGCAGGAGACCAAACCGGGGGGCCGCATCCTGAAACGAAAGGTCGCCATTGCCCGGTTTTCCAACGAAACAAAATATGGTCAGGGATTCCTGATCGATGAAAACAAGGATCCAATCGGCAAACAGGCCATGGACATCCTCTCCGCCCGTCTGACGGCCACGAACAAATTCTTGATGTTCGAAAGGGCCGATCTGGACAAGGTGCTCAAAGAGATGAAAATGGACAACAGGGATAACGCACTGGTCAGCGCAGACTATATCATCGTCGGTTCCGTCTCCGAATTTGGCCGCAAAAATACCAGCGATGTGGGTATCTTCAACCGAACCTTGAAACAAACCGTCCACGCCAAGGTCAACATCCGCCTGGTCGAGGTGTCGAGCGGTCAGGTGGTCTACTCCGAAGAGGGGGCCGGTGAAGCCACCTCCGCCGATTCCACAGTCATGGGAGTGGGATCCCATGGCGACTACGACTCCTCCCTGAACGACAAGGCCATCTCGGCGGCCATATCCAAAGTGGTCAACAACCTGATCGAACACTTGATGGAAAAACCGTGGCGCACCGGCCTGCTCTCCCGCGACAATGACCAGTTTGTCATGGCGGGTGGCCAGTCACAAGGCGTCCGCGAAGGGGATCTCTTCGTGGTCATGCAAAAAGGGAACAAGGTCAAAAACCCACAGACCGGTTTTATGGTGGAATTGCCCGGAAAGGCCATCGCCAAGGTTCAGGTCTCCGCCCTGGTGGGACAGGGCGATCCCAATACCGAGTTTTCCATGGTCCGGGTCGTCAGTGGCACCATTCCCACCACCAAATGGGACGAGATCTTTGTTCAGGAAGAAAACGGGGCACGATAGGTCTGGCTGCCGTCAGACCGTTTTCGTCGTCTGAAAACCATTGGCCATTCTCCTTTCTCACACAGGAATACCCATGAAAAAATTCAGTCTGGTCGCGCTGGTTCTGCTCTTTTTCTCAGGCTGTGGACATTACGAGGCCGTTGTCCAAAAGGATGATGTGAGCTACGCCCTCTTCACCGGCCATCTGGAAGGGGCAGAGATCCATATCGATGGCACCCGACATCTCCTGCTGGATGCGGACGCCTCTGCCCAATCCTCTCCCGAAGAGAGACGATTCAAGATCTCTCCGGGACCGCATCGCATCGCCGTCACCAAGGCAGGCGTCGTCGTCGTGGATAGAATATTATTGTTCAACGGGCAAACGACAACAGAGATAGATATTCCATGAAAATAAAAGGTTATGCCCTCTTTCTTGCCCTCATTACCCTCTCCGGGTGTGCCTCCACGCCCAGACCGGAACCCCTTTTTGACTGGGGTGCCATACCCGGCTCCTACGACAAGCTGGTGCGGGAACCGGGCGATGCATCACTGGCCGAACATATCAAGGCCTTGCAGGATACCATCAACCAGTCGGCGCAGAAGGGCAAACGGGTTCCGCCTGGGGTCTACTGCGAATTGGGATATCTGCTGTTCAAGGGGGGACAGAAAGGGGATGCACTGCACTATTACGATCTGGAGATCAGCACCTACCCGGAATCCAGACTGTTCGTGGAACATCTCAAGGCCAAGGTCTCGGCCAATCCCGACAAACCATAGTTCACTGCAAGGGGAGTGTCTGACGTGCGATTTTTGAACATCATGGGCCTGTTGCTGGTTGCTCTTTTCTTTTCTGCCTGTGCATCGTCCAGGCCGACCACCACCAAAATGGCCGAATTTCCTCATATGTACGACGATCGTCGGCCCCTTTCCATCCTGATGCTCCCCCCCATCAACCGGACCACGGCCTCCGATGCCAAAGAGTTGTATGCCACCACCCCCGCTCCCCTGATGACCAATCACGGTTATTATTTTTTCCCGCCTTTGGTTGTCTTTGATTTGATGAAGCAGGACGGTATTTTCGACACCGAAACGTTGCAAGAGGTTCCTCCCCAAAAATTCAAGGAAAAATTTGGGGCCGATGCCATTCTGCTGGTGGAAATCACCGAATGGAATACCTCCTATATAGTCGTGGGCGGATCGGTCACTGTGGGCTTCAATATGACCCTGCGGTCCACCACCACGGGGGAAGAGTTGTGGAAAAGGCGGGCCATTGTCGTCACCGATACGGGCGGGGGCAACAACAATTCGGGCAGTGGCGCGGCGGGACTGATCGCCAAGATGATCGTTGCGGCGGTCAAAACGGCGACAACCGATTATATGCCCATCGCCAGGGCAGCCAATGCACGGGCGGTGGCAAGCCTCCCTTATGGCCGCTATCATCCCCTGTTTGACACGGACCGACAGGCCGTCCTGACCGCCGCACCGGGGAACAAACTTCTGGCCGCTGACTACGCCAACATCGAAGGCCGTGGCCTTGCGTGGCTCGCGGGGGAGCAATGGAAGCTCGACGCGTTCATGGCCGCCGACGCGGGGAAAGGCCCCGGCATTTACGAGAAGACGGCGGCCAGTATTTTGAACGTACCCGTGGAGTCGATCACAAAAGATGACCCCCGCCGTCAGATTTATGGCAAGACCCCCGAGCTTGCGTGCGGCTATGGCGGCGGGGTCGGCGCGTTCCAGATGATGGCGAAGACGTTTGGCATCA
>CAIWLA010000257.1 GCA_903913345.1 uncultured Magnetococcales bacterium
AGAGAACGCTTTCGAATCTGGATCTGTATATTTGCAGGATTGATTAAAAATATGTTGGCTTAGGCATTTCATGAAAACATCCAGCATGATTTATGCCGAACTGTTTTTGCTGCCCACCCGCTCCCGCAACGCCTTACCCGTCTTAAAAAAAACCAACCTCTTGGCTTCCACCGCCACACTCTCCCCCGTTTTGGGATTCCGTCCGGCACGTTCACGCCGTTCCTTCAACCCGAAACTGCCAAACTCCCGCAACTCGACACGGCGGCCACCCTCCTGTGAATAGGCAATGTAGTCGAAGACGGTGTCGATGGCGGACTCTGCTTCTTTGCGGGAGTCGCTCATCCTGTCCGATCCCATTGAACCATTCCCCTCTTTAGATTTGGGTGCCTGTTTGGCAGCTTTCAGCTTTCATTTTAGGTTCTTCACCGAAGAAGCAGTAGGTGTTCCGGCCCTTTTCTTTGACCAGATACATGGCCTTGTCGGCATTGGCCAGGAGGGAATCGGCCTCTCGTCCATGGTTGGGAAAAATTGCGATTCCGATGGATGCACCAATCAGAACTGATTCCCCTGCCAGATTGATAGGCTGGCCGACACTATGCACGATTTTGTCGGCAACCAATCCTGCGGCTTCAGGACTGGGCAGATCTGACAAGATGACGGCGAATTCATCCCCCCCCCATGCGGGCTAAAAGGTCCGAAGCCCGTAAACACTCGCGCATGCGTTCCGTGGCGGTAATCAACACCTGATCCCCTGCGGCGTGCCCAAGGGTGTCATTGACCTGCTTGAAATGATCCAGATCGATCAGCATCACAGCGAGCAAGTCTTTGCTGCGAGTCGCCATGGCCAAGGCGTGGGAGAGGTGCTCGGCAAACAACACCCGGTTGGGTAAAGATGTGAGTAGGTCATGGTGGGCCATGTGCTGGATTCGCTCTTCGGTGCGCTTGCGCTCCAGAACACCGGCGACGGTAAAGGCGACACTGGTCAAGAAGGACTCTTCTTCATCATCTTGGAGGTGATCGGCGTCCAGATAGAGAGTCATCACCCCCAGCACGTTACCTCGAGAGAGGATGGGCACAGTATAGTGACCGTGGGGGATCATGCCTTCATAATGGGTCTCGTGACGAGCATCACCGTTGGCGGAAAAGAGCAACCTACCCTCGACAGCGGCGCGACCGCAGAGACATTTTCCAGAAGGAACCACGGAGCATGAGGCAACAATTTTGGGATCCAAACCATAGAAAGCTGTCATGCAGAGGGAACCATCAGCCTCATCCACCAGGAAGATGGCCCCCCTGTTTTTCATGCGAAGAAATGGGACAGTCATGACGATTTGAAGGATTACCTCCAACTGCTGTTGCAGGGATAGTGGCTCCATAGATGTCTCCAGGATGGCACTCAGAGCCAAGCGTGCGGTCAGGGCACGGGTGTTCTCGTCGTCCATACGCTGCAGATCAACCCCCATCGCCTGCATGGCCCGCAGCAGGAGGCCGATCTCGTCCTTGGGGAACCCCGACATTTTGGTATGCAGTGCCCCAGAAGAGATTCCATGTACGAAGCGTTTACCAACCTCAATGGAGGAAAGAACGGAACGCATGAGCATGAAGGTCAGTGCTCCCGATACCAGCATGGCAAGGACCATAACCCCGGCATTGACCCTCTCTGTATGGGCCAGATAGTTCTCCAGGTATTTTTCGGAGACGGACACCTGCTCATCCAAAAGGGCGTGCAGTTGTCGCGCTGTTGGAACCAGATACCGTTCCGAATCAGCACGTTTTTCTTCGGCAGATAGAGATCGATCCTTGACCAGTTGTGTAAATTCTTTTCGGTATTTCTGTAGCAGATTCGCAGCGTTCATCCTGAACGCTTGCTCGTCAGGCACAACCAGAGACGTGGCATCCTGGATCATCTGGCTGAGACGATCCGCGTTGGATAGGATTTGCTCCGCCCAACTCCCTGCCGGACGCATCAGGTAGTTTTTCTCATGACGCCTAACTTCCATGAAAGTCAGTTGTATATTCTGTAGTTGGTCATGCCCCCTGTTCAGTTCGGCCATGGTTCGCATGTCATGCCGGGACAGGGCCATGGTGACCATAATCAGCACAATCATAACCCCAAAGCTCAATCCCAACTTATACCTGATGGACATGAAACCAAATCCTTTGTCACTGGCGTCATTTATCTATGATCGACGGTCAAGGCCAGTGGCCGACAACCGTTACTTTTTCTGCCCGTCTTTTCCCGCCTTCGGAACCTCGGCAGTCTTCAAAGCCACAGCATCCTTCAACGTCTGTCCAGACTTAAAATGCGGCATGCGCGTGGCAGCGATTTGAATCGCCTCCCCTGTCCGAGGGTTCCTGCCCGTCCTGGCGGCCCGTTCAACCACCGCGAAGGAGCCAAAGCCAACCAGTGTCACCTGCTCTCCTGAGGCCAGGGTCTCTTGGATGGTAGCCACAATG
>CAIWLA010000258.1 GCA_903913345.1 uncultured Magnetococcales bacterium
AAAGGTATAGACGGCCGAGAGACCCACAGACAGAATATCCATCACGGCCACCATGAGCAACCGCTCCTCCTTGCGAAACTCGACAAAACGGGTCATGGACCAGGGGGCGATCAAATAGTCGTTGAAATCGCCGGGGATCGGATCGGCCATGGGACCGTCCTGATGGCGACCAGCGATATAGTTTTGATACAGCTCAAACCGCTCCTGGGTAAACCCGGCGGGCAACACCTGGATGGTGAGATCCTGGTTGCGCTGCCAGACCCGACGCTGGTTGCGGCTGAGGCAATGGTCGGCCACCGGCACCCGCACCGCCTGACAGGCCCGGCAGCCGGGGCAATAATGACAATAGACATGTCCACCACTGCGCCGAAACCCCCGTTCCAACAAAAAGGCATACAGGGTATCGTTCATGGCCACATCGGGATCGACAAACAGGGTGGCCGCCCGCCGCTCAGGCAGGTAGCCACACTCATGGGGCCGACTCAGGAACAGATTCAGTGCCGGATTGTTCCACGGTTTGCTCGCCACGGTGTTCATGACGGAACCGGGGGAGTGGCCTGTTTGGAGCCTTGCAATCCGGCGTCAAAAACGGCACCATGGCTGAAAAGGGCAAGACGGGGACTCGGACCGGTCTTTGGACCGGTCTTTTGGCTGACAAATGGAGAATATGGATTCATGTTCAAAGGCACTACCATCCTGTTGGTTCGACGTGGCGACTCCCTGGTGATGGCGGGAGATGGACAAGTAACCCTGGGCAATCTGGTGGTCAAGGCCAATGCCCGCAAGGTGCGACCCCTGTACGAGGGAAAAATTCTGGCCGGTTTTGCCGGTTCCACCGCCGATGCCTTCACCCTTTTTGAACGGTTCGAGGCCAAACTGGCCAAACACAGTGGCCATCTTACCCGATCAGCGGTCGAGTTGGCCAAGGATTGGCGTATGGATCGCATGTTGCGCCGTCTGGAGGCCATGCTGATCGTGGCGGACCGGGGGGCCAGCCTCCTTATCAGCGGCACAGGCGATGTCCTGGAACCGGAACACGGCATCGCCGCCATCGGCTCCGGCGGGGCCTTCGCCCAGGCGGCCGCCCTGGCTCTTCTGCACAATACCGACCTCCCGCCGAGGGCCATCGCGGAGAAAGCCATGGAAATCGCTGCCAATCTCTGTATTTACACTAATAATAACATACTCATAGAAGAATTGTAAATGGCTGAATTCACCCCACGTGAAACGGTTTCGGAATTGGACCGTTATATTATCGGTCAAACCGATGCCAAACGGGCCGTGGCGATTGCCCTGCGCAATCGCTGGCGTCGGCAGCAACTGGAACCGGGCATGCGGGAGGAGGTCTATCCCAAAAACATTCTCATGATCGGCCCCACGGGGGTTGGCAAGACCGAGATTGCCCGACGGTTGGCCAAATTATCGGACGCCCCCTTCATCAAGGTGGAGGCCACGAAGTTTACCGAAGTGGGGTATGTGGGACGCGATGTGGAATCCATCATTCGCGATCTGACCGATCTGGCGGTAAAGACGGGATTGGAACGGTCCAAGAAGGATGTCCGGCGCAAGGCCGAGGAGGTGGCGGAGGAGCGGTTGCTGGATATTCTACTGCCCAATGCACCGACGACCCCATCGGGCAAGGAGCACTCTCTGGATCTGATGTTTGCCCATGCCGATGCCCCGGCCAACCCGGAACCGTCCGCCGCGACGGATTCCAACACCCGGCAAAAATTTCGCCGCCTGTTGCGCGAGGGCAAGCTGGACCACCGTGAGGTGGAAATCGAGACCCGCGAGACCCGCACATCCCCCACCCTGGAGGTGTTCACCCCCCAAGGGATGGAGGGGGTGGGGATCAGCATTCAGGACATGTTGGGCGGCATGTTTGGGGGCGGCAAGTCGCAAAAACATCGAACCACCGTCCGCGAGGCCCTGGACATATTGACCGATGAGGAGGCCAGCAAGCTGATCGACCGGGACCGCTCGAAAAAGGAGGCGGTGGAGTGGGTGGAGCAGGCGGGTATTGTCTTTCTGGACGAGTTGGACAAGGTGTGCAATCGTTATGAAGGGGGTCGCGGCGGTGCCGATGTCTCCCGCGAAGGGGTTCAGCGTGATCTCCTGCCCCTGGTGGAGGGGACGACGGTCTCCACCAAACATGGCATGGTG
>CAIWLA010000259.1 GCA_903913345.1 uncultured Magnetococcales bacterium
ATGGGCTTGCAACCCGGTACGGCCATTCAGGAGATTCCCCTGGATGTCGTCTTTATCGGCTCCTGCACCAATGGCCGGATCGAGGATTTGCGTCAGGCGGCCGCGCAGGTGGCGGGCAAAAGGGTGGCCTCCTCCCTCAAACTGGCCCTGGTGGTGCCGGGCACGGGGTTGGTCAAGCAGCAGGCGGAGGACGAAGGGCTGGATCGCATTTTCCTGGATGCCGGTTTTGAATGGCGTGAACCGGGTTGTTCCATGTGTCTGGCGATGAATGCCGATGTCCTGGGACCGGGCGACCGCTGTGCCTCCACCTCCAATCGCAACTTTGAGGGGAGACAGGGACCGGGTGGGCGTACCCATTTGGTCAGTCCGGCCATGGCCGCCGCCGCCGCCGTGGCGGGGCGGTTTGTCGATATCAGTGCGGGTTAACAAAGGAGTCTTTCAGTATGGAACCCTTCAAGGAATTGACCTCTCTGGTCATCCCGATAGATCGGGCCAACGTGGATACGGATGCCATCATCCCGAAACAATTTTTAAAATCGATCCACCGCACCGGGTTCGGCCCCAACCTGTTCGACGAATGGCGGTATCAGGACCGGGGGGAACCGGGTCAATCCTGTGCGGGACGACCCCTCAATCCCGATTGTGTGCTCAATCAGGCGCGGTATCAGGGGGGGGCTGTCTTGCTGGCGCGGGATAATTTTGGCTGCGGATCCAGCCGCGAACATGCCCCCTGGGCCTTGCTGGATTATGGAATCCGGGCCATCATTGCCCCCAGTTTTGCCGATATTTTTTTCAACAACTGCTTCAAGAATGGCATTCTGCCGCTGATATTGGCTGGCTCCATCGTGGATCGGTTGTTGCGGGAGACACAGGCCACGGTCGGGTATGCCCTGACCATCGACCTGGAGGCGCAAATCGTGACCACATCGGACGGGGAGGGGTTTCCTTTTGAGGTGGATCCCTTTCGTCGCCATTGCCTGTTGAACGGGTTGGATGATATTGGTCTGACCTTGCAGCATTTGCCAGACATCGAACTCTATGAACAACGGAGACGCCAGGAGGCCCCCTGGGCGTTTTTAATGCGGTCGCCGCAAGGAGCGTGATCATGTCCAGAAAGACCATTTTGTTGCTGCCCGGCGACGGGATTGGCCCGGAAATTATCGCCGAGGCACGTAAAATCCTGAATTGGGTTTCCGGTCAGGGCCGGATCTCCCTGTACCTGGAGGAGGGATTGATCGGGGGGGCCGCCTATGACCGGACCGGTCATCCCCTGCCGGAAGAGACCTTGATCCAGGCCAGACAGGCCGATGCCGTGCTCCTGGGGGCCGTCGGTGGACCCAAATGGGAACCGCTCCCCTACGAGGTGCGACCGGAACGGGGATTGCTGGGTATTCGCAAGGCATTGGATCTCTTTTGCAATTTGCGTCCGGCCAAGGTCTTCCCCCAGCTGGTGGATGCCTCCACCTTGAAGCGCGAGGTGGTGGAGGGGACGGATATCATGGTGGTGCGGGAGCTGTCGTCCGGGATCTATTTCGGGGAACCCAGGGGGGTGGAAACCCTGGCCAACGGGGAACAGCGGGGGGTCAATACCCTGGTCTATACCACCCGTGAGATTGAACGGATTGCCCGGTCGGCCTTTCGGATTGCGGCCACCAGACAGAAAAAACTCTGCTCGGTGGACAAGGCCAATGTCCTGGAATCGACGGAGTTGTGGCGTGCCGTTGTGATGGCCGTTGGCAAGGAGTTTCCAGATGTGGCGTTGAGCCACATGTATGTGGATAATGCCGCCATGCAGTTGATTCGCCATCCGCGACAGTTTGATGTCATCGTGACCACCAACATGTTTGGCGATATTCTCTCCGACGAGGCCAGCATGTTGACGGGTTCCATCGGCATGTTGCCCTCCGCCTCGTTGGGGGAACGCTATGCCCTGTATGAGCCGATTCATGGCTCGGCACCGGATATTGCCGGGCAGGGGGTGGCCAATCCGTTGGCGACCATCCTCTCGGTGGCCATGATGTTTCGTCATTCCCTGGACTTGCCGGAGATGGCCAATCGGATCGAGGCGGCGGTGAATCGGGTGTTGGATCAAGGATTGCGGACGCCGGATATCTTTCAACCGGGCACCCAAAAGGTGGGAACAGTGGCCATGGGCGATGCCGTGCTGGCCGCTTTGTCTTAAAGTGTTAATCATGGGGTACAAGGAAAAATCATGAGTGCTCAAGAGGAACGAAAGCTGTTTAATGTCGCGGTGGTGGGTGCCACCGGCAATGTGGGGCGGGAAATTTTGAACATATTGGAAGAGCGCGATTTTCCAATCAAGGAAATTTTCCTGCTGGCGTCGAGTCGGTCGGCGGGGAGCACCCTGCCGTTTCGTGGTCGGGATGTGGTGGTGCGGGATCTGGCGGAGTTTGATTTTGTCAATGTCCAGATTGGATTGTTTTCGCCGGGGGCCAAGGTCTCCAGTGTCTATGCCCCCAAGGCGGCGGCGGCCGGTTGTGTCGTGATTGACAATACCTCGTTTTTTCGGATGGATCCAGAGGTTCCCCTGGTGGTTCCAGAGGTCAACCCGGAGGCCATAGCCCAGTATGTCAACAAGGGGATTATTGCCAATCCCAACTGTTCGACCATTCAGATGGTGGTGGCCTTGAAACCGCTGCACGATGCGGCGGTCATTCGGCGGGTGGTGGTCTCCACCTATCAGGCGGTCTCCGGGGCGGGCAAAGAGGCCATGGATGAATTGTTCGAGCAGACCCGTGCCATCTATGCGACCACCTTGCGGGTGCCGCCCAAAAAATTCACCAAGGAGATCGCCTTCAATCTCATCCCGCAGATTGATGTTTTTCTTGAAAATGGCTACACCAAGGAAGAGATGAAGATGGTCCATGAGACCAAGAAAATTCTCGATCCGGCCATCCGCCTGACGGCGACTGCGGTGCGGGTTCCGGTCTTCAACAGCCATTCGGAGGCCATCACCATTGAGACGGAGCGGCCATTGAGTCCGGCCCAGGCGCGGGAGATTTTGTCCCGTGCGCCGGGGGTGGAGGTGGTGGACGATCCCGCCCGTCTGCTCTACATGACGCCGAGGGAGGCCACCGGAAAAGATGCCACCTATGTCTCCCGGATTCGGGCGGACGAGAGTGTCGAAAACGGTTTGCAGTTGTGGGTGGTCTCGGACAATTTGCGCAAGGGGGCCGCCTTGAATGCCGTGCAGATTGCCGAATTGTTGGTGCGGGACCATTTTTAAGCACGGAACACCCCTGCTGGTCTGGGTTTTGTAAAACGATTGCGGGGGCCTGGGGGGATGATCCCCCTGGCCCCGCCGTCGATCAAGGCCCGGACAGGCCCAGATCAACGGCCATTTTGGAGGGCTGTCCCGGTTGTTCCCAGACCAGTTTCGGGACGGCATAACCGGGCAGTCGGGCCTGCAATTGGCGGATCAAGGCGCGGGCCTCTGCCCTTTCCACCTGGAAATGGGCCGCCCCGGCCACCGGATCCAGCAGATGCAGATAATAGGGTATCACCCGGTGGTTGATGAGGGTTTCACACAGTCTGGCCAGGATCCCGGCCTCATCGTTGACCCCTCTGAGCAGCACGGACTGGTTGAGGAGGAGAACACCCGCCTCCAGCATGCGGGCCAGACCGGCCAGCACGGCGGGATCCAGTTCGTCCGGATGGTTGCAGTGGATGACCATCACCGGTGTGAGCCGGGTGGCGGTCAGCCAGTGGAGGAGCGGCTGGTTGATCCGTCTGGGGGTGACCACCGGCATCCGGCTGTGGATGCGGAGGCGGCGCAGGTGCGGGATGGTGGCCAGACGTTGGGTCAGATCGGCCAGACGCCCATCCGGCAGCATCAGCGGATCGCCACCGGAGAGCACCACCTCGTGGAGGGAGGCGTCCTGGGCAATCGCTGCCAAGGCGGGCAACCAGGCCGCCGGGCTGTCGGGCAGGTCGGCATAGTTTTCGTGCCGTCGAAAACAAAAACGGCAATGAATCGGGCACTCTCCGGTCACCTGGAGCAGGACGCGGCCCGCATATTTTTGCAGCAGACCAGGGATGCGTCGTGCCCCCTGTTCCGCCAGGGGATCGGTGCTGAACCCGGAGACCGGGCGCAACTCCTCTGCGGAGGGGATGACCTGGCGTCCCAGGGGATCCTGGAGGTTCTCCCAGTCGATCCGTTTGGCCCAGGCGGAGGGTACGCGAAAGGGGTAGAGATCGGCGGCCTGTTGTGCCGCGGCCTCCAGGGCGGAAGGTCGGCCAGGGCGTTCCGCTGGCGGATGGGTGGAAGAGGAATGGGATCCCCGTGTCGGGTGATCCTTGGCGAAGATGGGCATATCGTTTAAAGTGTCCGGTTTGGTGGTCGATCTGTTTTGATAAACAAAAAATGTAAGGGAAAAAAATGTTAACCCATAATCAATTGCGGCAAGGCTCCCGGGTGGAGATTGACGGGCTGCCCTGGATCATCGTTGGGGCCGATTTTGTCAAACCCGGCAAGGGGCAGGCCTTCACCAAGATCAAGATCAAAAATCTGATCGATGGTCGGGTCATCGAGAGGACATTCAAATCCAGTGAAACCGTCTCCAAGGCCGATGTGGTCGATGCGGAGATGCAGTATCTCTACAGCGATGGCGAGTTCTGGCATTTCATGGATCCGGGCAGTTGTGAACAGGTGGCGTTGACCAGTGTTCAGGTGGGGGATGCCATGCACTGGCTGAAAGAGCAGGAAGGCTATCAGGTCACCCTCTGGAAAGGCAAGGCCATTGCTGTGGTGGCACCGCAATTTGTGGTGTTGACTATTACCCAGTGCGAGCCGGGGGTCAAGGGCGATACCGTCTCCGGCGCGAACAAACCGGCCACGTTGGAGACGGGTGCGACCGTCAAGGTGCCCCTGTTTGTCAACGAAGGGGAGCGGATTCGCGTGGATACCCGGACCGGGGAGTATGTGGAACGGGCCAAATAGGGGTTGACGGTGGGTAACCGGTGGCGACCCAGCGCGTCGCAGGCGATCCTGCAACACCGTGCCCTTCTGCTGCATCACTTGCGGGCCTTTTTCTGGCAGCGCGGGGTGTTGGAGGTGGAGACGCCGCAACGGCTTGCATCGGTTGCGCCGGAGCTGCATCAGGATCCCATCGCCTGCGCAGGGGGATTTTTGCAGACCTCGCCGGAGACCGCCATGAAACGGTTGCTGGCGGCCGGTTCCGGGCCGATTTATCAAGTCTGTCGGGCCTTCCGTGGGGATGAACAGGGCACCCTGCACAATCCGGAATTTACCATTCTGGAGTGGTACAGGCCGGGGTGGTCCGTGCGGGAGTTGATGGCAGAGGTGGAGGCGTTGCTGACGGAGCTGTTGGCGTCCGTATCGGGAATGCATCGGATCGGGCCGCCCGGTCGGGCGGAGATCTGGGCCTATCGGGCCGCTTTTCAGCACTTTGCCGGGATCGATCCCTTTGCCGCCAGTGAGGCAGCGTTGTGGGCGGCCTGTCGGTGCGATGCCCTTTCAGATCCGTCGTCCGGTCTGTCGTCCGCTCCTCTGGATCGGGAATCCCTGCTGGATCTGCTCCTGGT
Organism: uncultured Magnetococcales bacterium; assembly: GCA_903913345.1. Lineage (GTDB taxonomy): Bacteria > Pseudomonadota > Magnetococcia > Magnetococcales > Magnetaquicoccaceae > Magnetaquicoccus. Next base: position 5,566 of record CAIWLA010000259.1, read on the forward strand.
TCAGCGGGTGGAGCCGGGGTTGAAGGCGCGGGGCGGGGCGGTTTTTTTGGTGGATTTCCCCCCCGCCTCGGCGGCCATGGCGCAGATTGATCCCGGACCACCTGCGGTGGCCAGACGGTTTGAGCTGTATCTGGACGGGGTGGAATTGGCCAACGGGTATCAGGAACTGACCGATCCGGTCGAGCAACGTCAGCGACTGCTCCAGATCAACCGGCAACGGCAGGAGAGGGGGAAGCCGGCGTTGCCCATCGACGAGGCCTTTCTCCGGGCACTGGAATGCGGTCTGCCTGAGTGCGCGGGGGTGGCCCTGGGGCTGGATCGGTTGATCATGCTGGCGTTGGGGGCGCGTCGGATCCAGGAGGTGATGGCATTTCCGGTGGAACACATTCAATGAGGCAATGACGGAGACAATAATGGTTCTTTTATACACCCCCCCCGGAACCATGGGGGCCGCCGCCCCGGATTTTTCCCTGCCGGGCATCGATGATCGGCTCCATGCCCTGGCGGATTATGCCAAGGCACCCGTTCTGGTGGTCATGTTCATCTGCAACCACTGCCCGTATGTGCAGGCGGTCGAGGCGAGGCTGGTGGCCCTGGCCAATCAATTGCAGCCGCAAGGGGTGGCGTTTGTAGGGATCAACAGCAACGATCCCGTCAGCTATCCCGAAGACAATATGGACAACATGAAAAAACGGGCATGCGACCATCACTATCCATTCGACTATCTCATGGATGAGTCCCAGGAGGTGGCCCGTGCATTTGGGGCGGTGTGTACTCCGGATTTTTTTGTGTTTGACGCCGCGCGTACCCTGCGGTATCGGGGGCGGTTGGATGATGCCCCCCGCAATCCAACGGCGGTCCGCACCCAGGAGATGAAACGGGCCATCCAGGCACTGTTGGCGGGGGAGACCGTACCAGAGCCGCAACAGGCCAGCATGGGATGCAGCCTTAAATGGCGGGAGTGAACAGTCCCGCCCCCACCGGTGGGGAGCACAACATCCGGGAAATTCCCTATAATTACACCTCTTTTTCTGACCGGGAAATTGTCA
>CAIWLA010000260.1 GCA_903913345.1 uncultured Magnetococcales bacterium
ATCCAGGACGTGGTCATTGCCGCCGACACCTTGCAGTTCCGTCAGCATCTCCTCTCTGGAGCGTTTGACTTTCAGACCCAGGCCCTGATCCACCTCATCGACATGGACCCTTGGCAAGGCGGGATCAGCCGTGTGCACCAGGGTGAACCGTGGCTCAAACGTCACAATGTCGCGACCTACGCCGGGGTGTTTGACGGCTCCTTCGTGTTCGTGGACGGCGAGGCCCAGGCGGAACGAACCATCAGCAAACGCGAGCTGATGATGGAGATCCAGGAGCACCCCTGGCTGTACGCCGACGGGGTGCGCGTTTTTATGCAGCGGTATTACCATCTTCTGCGCGTGTACCAGAGGAGGCCATGACCCAACCCATACCGTTGCCGGAAGATCGGTTCCGTTTGGACAAATGGCTGTGGGCAGCCCGATTTTTCAAGACCCGCGCCCTGGCTGCCGAGGCGGTTGCCGGTGGCAAGGTGCATCTGAACGGAGCGCGCACCAAGCCCGGCCATGACATCGGCCTGGGAGACGCCCTCAGTGTGCGCACAGAATCCGGACTGTTTGTTCTCCATGTGCGTGGCCTGTCCAACCGGCGTGGACCCGCCAGAGAGGCCATTCTCCTCTACGAAGAAACGGCGCAAAGCCAGCAAGATCGCGAGGCAATGCTCATGGCCCTCAGGATATTGGCCCCTCCCTCGTTCGCAGGGCGTCCGAGCAAAAAAGACCGCCGGGCATTGACCCTGTTGCGGGATGGGGAATGACCGGGGCGGTGAAGAATCTCAACAGATCATTTCCACCATGGTCATGTCATCCGTCTGTGCATGGTTGGCCCGGTAATGTCCGACCCTTTTTTGTATCCATTCCATCGGTTCGTTCGTGGCCAACATCAGGATGATGAGCCGTTCGAGGTTTTCCTGTCCGAACAGTGTGCCCACCGCGTTATGTTCTTCGACCAATCCATCTGAACAGGCGAAAACACGATCTCCGGGTTCCACATCCAGGGAAACCCCTGGGTCATCCGGGCAGCTGACCACTCCCCTGGCAAACAGTGTCGAGGAGACGCGCTGTTGGCATATACCCCGCCGAAAGACCAGGATGTCCGGGATACCGCAATTCCAAACAGTCAATTGACTTCGGGAGGGATCCAGGGCCAAAAACCCAGCCGCCAGAAAGACTTCGGCTGGTGTCTTTTCATACAGTCGTTCGTTGATTTCGGAGACGATTTCCGGCATTGGCAGATTCTTTCGGGTCATGGTGTAAAAAATATCCGCAACGATGGGTCCTCCAATCGCTGCCGGCAACCCATGACCCGTAAAGTCGCCCAACAGGAGGTGTTGGGTACCATCGGAACAAAAGGCGGACAGCACCAGATCGCCTGTGGTTTTTTCTGCCGGAGATTGAAAGGAGCGGATGTTTCTTGTGTCAAACCGGTTGGATGCCCGCAGGCGGGTGATCATTTTTTCGATCAACTGCTGTCTGTGTGCCAGACTGTCCCGGTGTTGACAAACCGCCTCTTCCGCTTTCCTCCGTTTCAGGATCCCTCGGATACGATGCTCCAGTACGGCCCAATGAATCGGCTTGGTGATATACTCCTCCGCCCCGGACGCAAAAGCCTGGTCGACAGATAAATCGTCGCAGCTGACAGTGATGATAATGACCGGCAGATCATGATAGGGATGGATTTCACGCAGTTGCGAACAGAGGTGAAATCCATCCATCCCCGGCATCATGGCATCCAGCAGGGCTATATCTGGTTGATCCTGCTGGCAGAGTTGCAGTGCCTCGGCTCCAGAGCATGCTGTGATAATCCGAAATCCTTTATGTCTCAGAAACTGACCTATCACCTCCAGGAGATCGGTGTCGTCGTCACAGACCAGAACGGTCGCCTGGTCATTGCCATCGGTTGCTCGGATCATTGATTCTCTCCACGTGCCCAACACCGCACCTGTCAGGCCGGCGTTCGGGATGGAAGACCAGAGATGCCGGTTGAAACAGACATATCTTGACAGAATACCGTTCCAATAAAGCCAGTCTACGCATCACAAAGATCCACACCAGGGACCAGGTCACAGACAAAACAATGCATCCGGGAACCGGTTCGTTCTTGCCCTGCTGATCATGCCCTTCCGGTCCATGGCCGCCAGGCAGATTTTCAGCATCTTCTCGATTGTGGTCTCTTCGGCATCCAAAACCAGGTCATAGTCGATGGAGTCAATCAATTCCTCTTCGAACAAGTCATGCAGAAACTGCTTCCGCTCCTCCTCCAGACGAAGAAAAACACGTCTCGCTTCTTCCCGGTCGATACCATGGATCGAGGCCAAACGACTCGAACAAAATTGTGCACCCGCCTCCACCTTGATGCGAAAAAGATTGTCCCCGGGCAACACCATGTGTGAACAGAACCCGGCAATGACGCCTCCATGCGTCGCGATCTCCTGGATGGCGGTCGAAAGACGGGCCAGATGTTCACCTGCAGATAGGCTGGCACCCTCATGCAGGTAGCCCAACCAGTAGTCGAAAAAGTCGCCCTCCGACTCCTTGAGATCTTGCCAGGCATCGCCATGCTTTTCCCGATCACTGGCCAAAGTCTCCAATTCGTGAGGATCATAGAAGGGAACCTCCAGGCGATGAGCCAGTCTCCCGGCCAACTCCTCCATACCCGATCCAAACGGCCCTGACACCATCGCAAGCGGTGCCCTGGCGATATAACCACCCATCGGAGGCTCTGATTTGGATCTGTG
>CAIWLA010000261.1 GCA_903913345.1 uncultured Magnetococcales bacterium
CAACGCCGTGTTGCGTATTCGTTCCCGCACCCACATTTTCGCCATTGGTCGTCAGGTGGAGTATGAACTGCGCAAGGCCTATCATCTCAAACTGCTCTCCCTGGATGCCGCCTTTTTCAACCGGGAAAAGACGGGGGATCTGGTCTCCCGGGGCAATAATGATGTCCTGGCGGTACGCATGTTTATCGGCCCGGGATTTTTGCAGGTGGCCAATACCCTGATGGCCTATGCCGTCACCCTGCCGGTCATGATTGCCTTGAATCCCACCCTGACCCTGCTGGCCTTGCTCCCTTTTCCCCTCATTCTGGGGATCACCCGGTTGCTGACCACCCGCCTGTATCGCCTGAGTCGGCTGGTGGCGGACCGTTTTGGCCAGTTTTCCGCCTTCGTCCAGGAGGGGGTGGCCGGTATGGCCGTGGTGCGTGCCCATGCCAGGGAGGGGGATTGGAACCGACGGTTTTCCGACGAGGCGGAGGCGATCTATGCCGCCCAGATGCGCCATGCCCGCCTGCAAAGCCTCTTCGGTCCCCTGGTCATTCTGGCCGGTGGGGTAGGGGGGTGGATCATTTTGCTGGTGGGGGGACGGGAGGTGATGGCGGGTCGGTTGACCATCGGTGATTTTGTCGCCTTTGTCGGTTATCTGGCCATACTGGTCTGGCCGACGGTGGGTTTTGGCTGGATCCTGACGGTCTTGCAGCGGGGGTTGGCGGCCCTGGAACGGATCGGGCAGGTGCTGGACACCGAACCCTTTGACCTGCTGCCTCCGGAGGTGTCGCCGGTTCCCCTGCCATCCGGTGCCCTGGTGTCGGGTGCCCGAACCTGCCCCGTCATCACCATTCGTCAGTTGAATTTTGCCTATACGGATCCGGTGCTCAAACAGATTCAGATGGAGATTCCCGCTGGTCGTTTTATCGGCCTGGCCGGTCGCATCGGTTCGGGCAAGAGCACGTTGCTCAACTGTCTGGCCCGCCTTTATCCCGTGGCCCCCGGCTCCATCCTGTTGGATGGACGGGATATTTTATCGCTGCCGGAGACGGAGTTGCGGCACACGGTGGCCATGGCCCAGCAGGAGAGCTTTTTGTTTTCGGCCACCATTCGGGAAAATCTGGTTCTGGGACGACCGGAGAGCGGGGATGCCCAGGCCTGGGAGGCGGCCCGTCTGGCGGGTTTTGCCGATGAAATCGCCCAGTTTCCCAACCAGATGGAGACGCTGGTGGGGGAGCGGGGGATCACCCTCTCTGGCGGACAGCGACAGCGATTGGCCCTGGCGCGGGCTTTGCTCATGGATCCGGCCATTCTGTTGCTGGATGACATTTTTTCCAGTGTCGATGCCCGCACGGAGGCCATGATTCTCGACAATATTCATGCCCTGGCGGAGACGGGTCGGCGGACCATCCTGATGGTATGCCACCGCACTGCGGCCCTGCACCGTGCCGAACGGATTTATCTCCTGGAAAAGGGAGAGATTGTGGCCCATGGCACCCATGCCGAACTGATGGACGAGAGTCTGCTCTATCACAGTTTGCACCAGCAGATGGCCCGTCATGAAGCCCTGGAGTCCTTGAAATGATGCCCCCCGTGTTGTCCGAGACCGAAGAGACCCGCGACGGCAATTTTTTCAATGCCGATCCCTATCGACTGTTGTGGCGTTTTTTTCGCCATACCCGCCCCTATCGGGGTTGGGTCATCCTGGCCATGGTGTTGTTGCCCGTTGGCACGGTGCTGCAACTGTGGCAGCCGCTTTTGATCCAACGGGCGGTGGATCAGCATCTTGTCCCCGGCAAACCGGAGGGGTTTGTCTGGCTGTTGGTATTGTTTTTATTGTTGATTATTGGTCAATTCGTGGTCGGCTATCTGCAAACGGCCGTCAACACCCTGTTGGGGCAGCGGGTGGTTCGGGATATGCGGCGCGAGCTGTTTGCCCATCTCCTGGGGATGGATGCCGCCTTTTTTGCCCGCAATGCCTCTGGACGGTTGACCAATCGGATCAGCAATGACACCGAGGCGGTCAGTCAGATGGTCAGTGCCGGGATGATCAATCTGGTGGGGGATCTGCTGTTGCTGCTGGGGGTTGGGGTCAGCATGTTCATTCTCTCGCCGCGCCTCTCTCTCATTACCTTGATTGCCCTGCCGGTGATTGTCCTGGGCACCCTGTTTATCACCCGCCGGATGCGCACGGTACAGCGGGCGGGGCGTCTGTTGCAGGCGCGCATGGCCGGTCATTTGACCGAAGAGGTGGAGGGGCGGGAGACGATTCGGTTGTTTCATGGTCAGGAAAAAAATCGGGCCACCTTTGACCGGATGAATCGCGCCTATCTGGAAACGGCGTTGAAAAGCAATCTTTATGAGGCCCTGCAATTCAGTTTTATCGACACCACTTCCACGCTGGTGGTGGCGTTGTTGTTTTGGTATGGGGGTGCCATTCGGGAGGAGGCGGGCATCAGTATTGGGGTGATTGTGGCCTTTATTGACTATATTCGCCGCCTGTTTTTTCCCATTCGGGAGATTTCCGGCAAGTTTACCACCATGCAGTCGGCCATCACCGCTCTGGAGCGTATTTTTGCCCTGCTGGACACCCCGACGGGGATTGCCGATCCCTCTCCGGTGGTCTCTCTGCCCCAACCGGTGCGGGGAGAGATCGAATTCCAGCAGGTTTTTTTTGGTTATGGTTCGGGACCGGTGTTGCAGGGGATTGATCTCCACATACGGTCTGGCGAGCGGGTGGCGGTGGTGGGGCCGACGGGGGCGGGCAAGAGTTCGCTGATCAAGCTGCTCAACCGCACCTATGAGCCGCAGCAGGGGCGGATTTTGCTGGATGGGGTGGCGATTGACCGGCTCTCTCTGGCGCAGTTGCGGCGGGTCGTGGGGGTGGTGCAGCAGGAGACCTTTTTGTTTGCGGGTTCCATTGCGGACAATATTCATCTCGGCGATGCGGCGATCACCCCGGAGCGGGTGCGGCAGGCGGCGGAGGAGACGGGGGCCATGTTGTTCATTGACCGTTTACCCCAGGGGTTGGAGACCCCCTTGATGGAGCGCGGCGTCAATCTTTCCGCCGGGCAGCGGCAATTGTTGGGCATTACGCGGGTCTTGGCCTTCAGCCCGCGTATTCTGGTGATGGACGAGGCCACCAGTTCGGTGGATACGATGAGCGAACGTTTGATCCAGGAGGCGGTGGAGCGGTTATTGGAGCAGCGCACGGCGGTGGTCATCGCCCATCGTCTCAGCACCATTTTACATGCCGATCGGATTATTGTGCTGTCGGGCGGGCGGATTGTGGAGGAGGGGCGGCATGAAGAACTGCTCAAGCAGGAGGGGCTGTATGCGCGGCTGTATGCGTTGCAGTTTCAGGGGAAGTGATAAAAAAGGCTGAGAACAAATTCGCTTGCCCAATCGGTCGAAAACGCCTACCCTTGAGCCATGAATAGGACTCTGCCCGACACCCTCAAGGCTTTTGTCGATGAGCAGGTCGGCCTGCGTGGTGACGGCACTGGCAGCGAATACGTGCATGAGCTGATCCGTCAGGACCGGGAACGCTTGCATCGGCGTGGCTTGTTGCCGGGAGGGGCCGCATCCGTTCCCACCACGCCCGTTGATGCGGCCTACTTCTGTATGCTGCGCGACCGTGCAGGTGGTCGTGTGCTGTCCCGTGCTCAAGGGTCTGTTCCCCTCTGAGCGGGGGAAATGAATCGATCTTCCCCGATTGTCAATCCATCCACTGGCTTTTTTTATAACCGAAAGAGGAAAACATGAATAAGACTTTTTTTGTGTTGGTGTTGCTCCTGCTGTCAACCTCCCCGGTGTTGGCGGACAGCAAGACGGCGGATGGCAAGGTTCCGGTTCCGCCGGGGGTGCAACTCACCGACAAGGTGGATGCCCGGGCCAAATGCCCGAAGATATGCTCCGGGGCGGGGGCGGGCATTTATGATGGCGTCTGGGAGGCCAAATCCTGTGAATGTTTTGTGCCGGGCGGAAACAAGCCCAACACGCCGCCCGTCAAACATTGATCCCGGTGGTCGGCACCCGCAGTGAGTACGTGGGCGAGTTGATCCGTCAGGATCGGGAACGCCTGCATCGGCGTGGCCTGTTGCCGGGAGGGGTCGTGTCCATCCAGACCCCGGAATTTTTGTGGGTGCCATTCTCTGGAGGCGTGCGAACGTGAAACAACGTCGGTTGATCAGCTTCGATTGGGCCTTGAAGCGG
>CAIWLA010000262.1 GCA_903913345.1 uncultured Magnetococcales bacterium
ATGCGCAGGGCACCGGTGGCATAAGCCTCTTTCAGCGCGTCCAATTCTGTTTGAGTGAAACCCATCAGCTTCTCCCCAGCCATCGATCGCGGGTGGATCCCAACCATGACGATTTACGGGGTTTGTCCGGCACGATGACCTTTGGTTTTGCTGGTGCTGTGCTTTGCGGTTTGTCTGGCACCACTGCCTTGGACAGGGCAGCCGGTTCGTATCCCTCTCTCATCGGGTACTCCTCCCGCCGGTCGGCCTCTCTGCTCAAGTGAAGACCCATGGACATTAGCCCATGCAGGGCGGCCAGGGCGTAAACCCGGCAGTCCAATGCCTCATTGCGGTCGTTATCTTTTTTATGCCACTCCCGAACGGGACGTCCTTGGAGATACTTGGTGCGCACCTTTTCTGCGGTCAGTTGGCGGAACCATTCAACATCACGCTCGTGCGGAAAGTGGCAGTACCCCGGCCCGGCTTCTTTGATGCGCAGCCGGGCATAGATCGCCTCCTTGGCGGCATCCACCCCGACTATGTACAACGGAATGCGGCCTTTGTTGTTGAGGCTGGCCCGCTGCGGCCAAATGGGCACACCCATCCCACCGCGCCCCTTGATCCCCCACACCCGCCGGGCAATCCGGGGTCGGCAAAAGTCATAGGCCGACAGGGTGTTGAAACCGCCGGTATCGACGGCAGCGGCACGGATGTGAAAATCCGGCAGTTGCCGGGAATGGGGAAAGGGCCGCAGCAACAGTTCGTCCAGCTCGGCCCACACAGCCGGACCAGCCGGGTCTCCGTACAGGATAAAATACCCCACAGACCAGGACTCTTCGTCCCGCCCCCAACCAACAACCTCCGTTTCCAATCTGTCGGGATGGACATCGGTGCCAGCGGTGAGCACAACGACGCCTGCCGGAAGCAGGTCACCAAAGATCTCACGGCGGGTCATCAGTCCGTCACCATCCACCCGCTCGGTGGATTCTTCCCATGTTTTGCCGAGCTTGGTATTGACCCAGACCTTGTGTCGCACCGGATCCCGGTAAACCTGGCCGTGTTGGACAGCAATATCCCCCCATGATGCCCAACCATGGGGACTGTACAAGCTGCTTAAATGAAACCCGGCAATGGGGCTGTCCGGGTTATCGGGAATCCATCTGCCGCGCTCCAGCATCCACCCTTTCTGATAGTTTTGGATGCCCGCACCACAATGCTCACACTGGTAAAAGGCGAGGTGCCGCTGGTCCTCTGGCCACTTGATGTGTTCCCAGATCAGCACCTGTTTGACGGTACACTCCGGGCATGGCACCCAATACCGTCGTTGATCGCTCTCTTTGTAGGCATCCTCAATCCTGCTGAAACCCTTGATGGTGGGCGTTGACACAAAAAACAGTTTGCGATTGGGGAAATTGGTGGTTCGTTGCAGGGCCAGATCGACTGGATCCCCTTCACCATCAACGTCAGGGAGGTACCCATCTATTTCATCCATGAACAGGTTGCAAATCGGCATGGAGCGCAAGCCAACCGCCGAGCTGGCTCCCGTAATCACCAAAACGCCACCCGGAAATTCTTTTCCGAGAAGCGTGTTTCCAGAGTCACGCGACCTGTTTGGCCGCACCAGAGTCTTCAATACCGGACTGAGTTCAATCAGCGAACTGATCCGCTGCCTGGAGACCCGTTTGGCGGTTTCCACCGTGGGCTGCACAATCATGAACGGTACGGGTGCTTGGTCAATCGAATAACCTATCCAATTAAGACCAACTTCAGTACCGCCTATCTGCCCGCCTTTCATGAAAACAACCCGTTCCACCGGAGAAGATGGGGACAGGCAGTCCATGATTTCTTTGAGATACGGGGTCCGACTGGTACGCCAAGGCCCTGGTGACCCAGAAGACTTGGACGAAAGCGTCCGGTTGGCGTCGGCCCATTCAGACACGGTTTGCAGTGGCCTTGGTTTTATACCGTGAAGGAATGCGGACTTATACGACAGCATCCTGGTATTCGGCACGATTACGGCCATGTTGGACCCCCCCCCATCAAGTACCGCCAAGCTGGCCAGCCTGTTGATTCATGCTACGGTGGCTACATCACGTGGTCCGTGGCAATATGATCTTTGATCATTTTTTGCTGGTGCGTGAACAGGTGAGAAAAATTTTGAACCGTTAATCCGGTGTATGATATCCTGTTGACGTGACCGTTTTTGCACAACCCTGAGCTATTAAACACTACACACAGAGGAGAAATTATGAATATCGTGAAAGCAGAAAATGCAATCTATGCTCTTATCAAGCATATGGCGGAACCAACAACGAGTGATATTGAGAAACTTCAATCTTACAGCGCGATTCGTGCTGTTTGTCTTGACATTGAAGAGCACGCAAAAATTTCCGATATAGACACGAGTTATCTTGATGAAAATATCCATGGCTTGCTGTGGAGTTGCCAAACATTGGCTGGCTTGGATGACGGCAACAACCACTCAGTTGAGCAACACGTTGTTTGGGCAATCGGAAAGCGTGATACTATTATCGGACTGGTCAAGCCTAAGAATATACAACCATAGATTCGTTGTGCTGTGACTCGTCCTGTCAGACATGCCTCTAATTGACCGACGCCTGATTGTCCTCGATCCGCCATCTGTTCCCATCCAGATGGCGTGATTGACTCTTCCCTTGCGTTGGCCCGTTCGGATACGATCATCAGCGGGCTTGGTTTCAGTCCCTGTCCGAATACGACGTTGTGGGTAATGACCGTGAAACTCATCTGTGAGACTCCCGGATCCACATTTGCATACGACGCGGAAACTTAAAAAAATCATTAAAAACCATAAAGTTGCGCTTGATAACCGATTGGATTCATGGCCTTATGTGGTCATTGAAAACAACCCAAAAAGGAGCAACGCACATGACCAACCTGACACCCGCACAACAGGCCATCCTCGAAACCGCCGCCGGTCACGCAGACGGATCCATTCACCCCTTGCCTGACCACATCAAAGGCGGTGCCGCCAAAAAGGTGATCGAGGCACTTAAAACCAGAAGCCTCATCGACAACGCTGGCCACATTACCACGTTGGGGCACAGCACGGTCGATCCAGATTGGAAGGCCCCCTCCGAAGGCCCTCTGGACCTGGGCACCGACGAAGGTGCCGCAGACTGGAATGCCAACATGCCCGAAGATGCCAAGGCCTATCACGAGGAGATGAATGCCGCCAGCGAAGAGCCGAATGGGCCGGATGATTACGACGAACCGCCTTGTTCCATCTTCTACCCAACGGACCCCGCAGACTTGGTCCAGGCCACCGCCGACGAGGGCCATGCAGACCTGGAAGACACCGGGGGTGACTTCGAAG
>CAIWLA010000263.1 GCA_903913345.1 uncultured Magnetococcales bacterium
GGTTCTGGCATGAGGCCAACTCAGCCAGGAGTGGATGGCTCCACCATGCGGCCCATTCTACCGCCCCGGTGCAGGGAATGCCATCGAATTCTGGATGGACCCGGAAAATCGCCCCTTTTCTTCATCCCCTCTTCATCCGTCCACCCATCCGCCCCCCAGACTTTTGTACACCGCAATCACCGTCCGGGCCAACTCGGCACAGGCCTTGACCAGACGATCCTGTGCGGCATAGAGGGCACGGTCGCTCTCCAGTACCTCCAGCCGTGAGGTCGCCCCTTCCCGATACCGTTCCTGGGCAACGGCCTGGGCATGCCGGCTTTGCGCCACCTCCTTGACCAGGGTTTGCACCCCTTTTTCCTGTTCGGTATAGGCAACGAGTGCCCGTTCAACGTCTGCCAAGGCCGTCAGGAGGGTTTTCTGGTAGCTGGCCAATGCCGCCTGTTGTTGCGCATTGGCGGCATCCTGATTGGCCACCAGTGATCCATAGCTCAGAATCGGCCACAAAACACCCCCATTGACCAGCCAGGATTTGCTCTCTCCGGTGGCCAAATCGCTGGTGCTGGTGCTCAGGGCACCGAAAAAGGTTTTCAAGGACAGGTTGGGGAAAAAACGGGCCGCCGCCACCCCCTGCTGGGCCGTGGCCACCGCCAACTGACGTTCGGCGATACGGATATCGGGCCGCTGGGTCATGACCGCCGCAGGGGCCGCCAGCACCGGCGTCTCTGCGCCCGGAATGGGTGCCTCCAGTGCGATCAGGGAATGGGTGGCACCCGGCGGCTCCCCCAACAAGAGATCCAGACTGTATTCCGCTTGTGCCAGGAGGGTGCGCAAGGCGGGCAATGCCGTCTGTGCCTGTTCCAGCGCGGCCTCTGCCTGGATCACCTCCAGGCGCGGCGATTGCCCCACCGCAAACCGTTGTTGGGTCAGGGCCACCGTTTTTTCATCGGCAGCGACCAGGGCCTCGGCCAGCGTCCCCTGGGCCTGATATTGCCGAATGGCGACATAGGTGCGTGCCACTTCGGCCAGCAGGGAGACCCGAACATCGTCACGCGAGGCCTCGGCAGACTGCCGGCGCGCCTCCGCCGACTCTTCGGCACGGCGATTGCCACCGAACAGATCCAACTCCCAACTGGCATCAAAGCCGGTCTGGAAAAACGAGTAGGGGGTATGGAGCAGATCGGCAAACGGGGTGGCGTTGCCGCCGGGCAAGGTCATCTGGTTGACCTCGCGGGTGGCACCACCCCGAATCGAACCGGAGGGCAGCAGGGCCGCCGAGGCCAAGGCGACACCGGCCCGTGCCTCCGACAAACGGGCCTCGGCGATGGTCAGGTCCATATTGCCAGCCGCCGCCTGGTCGATCAATTGGGTCAAAACGGGATCGTGGAAATGGTCCCACCAGTGTCGATCCTGCTCGGCCTTGGTCGAGGCGGGCAATCCCTCACCGGCATTCCAGGCCGAGGGCAAGGGGGTGGCCGGTGGTCGGTAGTCGGGGCCGACCGTGCATCCGGTCAACGACAGTGCCCCCCCGATGCACAGAAAAGAGAGGGCGAGGGACCAAATCCGGGCGGGTCTGCTCATTTTGCCTCCTGAGGCACAACGGCAACGGGGGCAACCGATCTCGAATGGATTTTGTTGCGCGGCAGAAAAAAGGTCCAGACGATCAACAGGCCAGTCACCAGGGCAAACAGTTGAAAGGCATCGCTGTAGGCGAGGATGACCGATTGATGGATCAAAAGCTGGTACAGACTGCCCGTCGCGGTCGCGGACGCCTCCCCTGGGGTGAGGCCACCCGCCATCAGGGCATGGGTGGCCGAGGCCAAAGAGGCTTGATAGACGCCATCGCTCGCCACCAGGTGTTCCGCCAGTTGGGTTTGATGGACCGGCTCGCGCTGGGTCAGATAACTCAAAATGATCGCAATGCCAAAGCTGCCGCCCAGATTGCGCATCAGCGAATAGAGGGCCGATGCCTTGTTGCTCTTCTCCTTTGGGATGGCACTGAAGGCCATCGTGCTGATCGGCACGAACAGGAAAGGCAGTCCAGAGACCTGCAAAATACGCATCAAAACGAAGGTATAATAATCGGTTTGCGGCGTCAAGAGAGAGGTCATGACCATGCCGAGGGTGGTCAGGGTCATGCCGAAGGCGATCAGGTGGCGGGCCTGGATCTTGTTGACCAGTTTGCCGACAATCGGCATCAGCACGATGACGGCCAGACCGCCCGGCGACAGGACCATTCCGGCCAGCGTGGCGTCATAACCGAATCGGGATTGCAGCAACATGGGCAGCAGGGTGGAGGAGCCATACAGGACAAATCCCACAAAAAAGATCATCAGACAGGCGGGACCGAAATAGATATCGCGCAGCAGGCGCAGATCGACAACAGGCTCTTTCTGACGCAGCAGCCACCAGACAGCGGCGGTCAGAGAGAGTCCCGCGATGACCAAAAAGGCAATGATAAAATGGCTGGCGAGCCAATCCTCTTCCTGCCCCTTGTCCAGGACGATTTGCAGGGCACCAAGCCCAAGGGCGAGCAGGCCCATCCCGATATAATCGATGGAGAGTGCCCCTTTGGCCCTGGCATGGGGCGGATCGATGACCAATGCCCTGACCAGAAAAATGGCCAACAGACCGACCGGGACATTCATGAAAAATATCCACCGCCAATCAAAATTGTCGGTGATATAGCCGCCCAGGGTTGGCCCCAGAATCGGCGCGACGACCATGGTGATGCCGGTGATGCCGAAGGCGACGCCGCGTCTTTCCGGTGGAAAGCTGTCCATGATGATGGCCTGCTGCATCGGCTGCAATCCGCCGCCCGCCAGCCCTTGCACCAGACGAAAGAGAATCAGCATGGGCAAGGAGGAGGCCAGACCGCACGCCAGGGAGGCGGCGGTAAAACCGGCAATGCAGAGCATGAAAAACAGCTTGCGCCCCATCACCCCCGCCAACCAACCCGACAAAGGGAGGACAATACCGTTGGCGACGAGGTAGGAGGTCAGCACCCACGCGCTCTCGTTTTGACTGGCGGCCAGACTTCCGGCGATGTGAGTTAATGAGACATTGGTGATGGTGGTATCCAGCACCTCCATGAAGGCCGCCAGACTGACGACCACGGCAATCAGCATGGGATGTGCCGGCAGGCGCGTCTGGGAGAGGCTCTCCGCAGCCATGGGTCAATCCTGCGGGTGGGTGATGACGGTGGGCACAACGGACATCCCTGGACCCAGGGTCAACGCGGGATCGGGGAGGGCATCCAGGAGAATTTTGACGGGGACGCGCTGGACCACTTTGACAAAGTTGCCGGTGGCATTTTCCGGAGGAAAGAGCGAGAAAAAGGCCCCCGAACCCGACTGAATACTCTCCACCTTGCCGGTGATCGGCCGGTCGGGATAGGCATCCACATGGATCGTCACCGGCAGTCCGGGATGGATATGGCGCAGTTGGGTCTCCTTGAAATGGGCCACGACCCACACATTCAGGCCGATCAGCGCGGCCAATGCCTGTCCCGTCTGCACATAGTTGCCCCGTGCCACCCCCCGTTTGGCAATATGGCCATCGATGGGGGCCATCACCCGCGTGTTGGCCAGATCCTGTTCGGCCTGGGCCAGATCGGCCTCGGCCTGCCGGATCTGTGCCTCCCGCTGCGCGCTGTCGGCCTGGGCCTGGGCGATGGCCTTCGGGGCCGTGGCGGCCCCCGCCATTTGGCCTGGGCATCCAGGAGATTGGAATGGGCCGTCTTTTCGGTGGCCAGGGCCAGTTCCAGTTGTTCCTGGCTGCGGGCCTCGTTGCTCAACCGTTGCATGCGACGCAACCCCTGGACCGCCTTGTTCCAGGCGGCCTGGGCGGCCACCACCTGGGCCTGCGCGGCATTCAGGTTGGAGGGGGCCGAAATGCCCGTCGTCTCCGCATGTTGATACGCGGCCTGGGCAGCGGCCTTGGCCGCCTCCAGGACCGCCTGGGCACGGTTGCGGCGGATTTCATAATCGGTGGGATCAATCTCCAGCAGAATATCGCCCGCATTCACCCGCTGGTTGTCATCGATGTTTAGCGTTTTGACATAACCGGCGACCTTGGGGCTGATGGTGACGACAAGGCCGTTGATGGCGGCATCATCGGTCGATTCCTCGTAGCGGTGGGTATACACATGAAACAACCCCGCACCCAGTGCACCGAGGAGCACCAGAAGGAGGAAAAAACGGACGAAAGCGGTTTTCATGGTGTTTCCATCCCTGTTGTGCGGACGGGACAGTCCCGGTATGCGTTTATCCCGTTTGGCCGATGTGGTCCGCCCCCGCCCCACCCGTTGCCGCAAGGTTCCTCAATCGTGGCCGGTCTGTCAAGAACTCATCACAGAATCGGAAGAGTTTTTAATGCGCAGATCCCGGTCCAGGCTGCAAGCCAGGGCCGGAAATGACCCGGAGAGGATTCGCCGCCTGGATCAGGACAACTCCTTTGCCTTCTCACGATGGGTGGGATAGACTTGTTCGAGGTGACAGACCCTGTTTCAACCCGGCAAATCAGGGGGGACAACCGGGAAAGGAGTGGCAGTCGTGTTTCGTTTCATGTCGGAAAAAACGGGAGAGGCCATGAAAACATTGAGCGAAGTAACGGGCCGACGGTCGTTAAGCCGCTTGCAGATACGGGTCGCTTCAGATCGGCGCAATCTGTTGGAACGGGCAGCCATGTTGACCGGGCGATCTCTGACGCAGTTTGTCCTCGATAGTGCGGAACAAGCGGCGGTACGGGCCATTGAGGCGCAGCATATATTGCGCTTGACCCAACGCGATAGCGATTTTCTGGTCACGGCCCTGCTTGATCCATCCGTGCCAGGGGAACGGTTGCGCGCCGCCGCCACCCGTTACCAGGACACCATGGGTTGATACGTGACACCATCGCCTCTCCTGCTGATTGAATCACTTGCTTCTCAACATGACCGGCACGGTTTCCACTCTGGTGTTGTTGCGCTGGATCGATATTTGATCCAACAAGCGGGACAGGATGTCAAACGGCATATTGCCGCACCATTCGTGCTGATTGACCCCGCAACCCGGAAGATTGCCGGATATTACACACTCTCGGCCTTTGCCATCGCTCCACACAATCTCCATCCCGATATGGCCAAACGATTGCCGCGTTATCCGCTTGTTCCAGCCACGCTGCTTGGTCGTTTAGCGGTCGATGTCCTTTTTCAGGGACGGGGATACGGCGAAATTTTGCTGCTGGATGCCCTGCATCGGACGTTCATGCACTCGGCCAATGTGGCCACGATTGGCGTTGTTGTCGAAGCCCACGATGAACGTGCTGCCACATTTTATCAACACTTTGAGTTCAAACCCTTCCCGGACCACCCACAACAACTGTTCCTCTCCCTCTCCCTGATAGCGCAACTCTTTTCTCGTAATGCGCACTAACGTTACGGCCTTGATCATCGTTTGGGCCACGAACCCTCCTGGATGCCCGCCTTCGCCGACATGACGAGAATGGGTATGACACGAAATTCGCTCGTCATTCCCGCAAAAGCGGGAATCCAGGGTTCGCTGACTGAATGGCCGAAACGATGATCAAGGCCAACGTTACGGAACCGTTGTTGGCCGCCATTGTCTGTAGTGGTGCATGTCCGTTGATCATGCGTACAGATCTCCGCCTTGTGGGCAATCCGACCCTGGATCAGGACAACTCCTTTGCCTTCTCACGATGGGTGGGATAGACTTGTTTGACTAGGACAACTCCGTTGCCTTCCCACGATGGGTGAGATAGCCTTGTCCGAGGTGGGGGATAACCGGGAAAGAGCGGAAGAAAAAAGGGCCATTGAGGCGTAGCGCGTATTTCGGGAAAATGGGATGTCAGGAGACCATGACGGACAACAGTACAGCCACCATTAAAGAACAAGCCTGCAAACTGAATCCGTTGGCACGCATGGATCTGGTGGATGCCATTCTGAGCAGCCTGGACGAACCGGACCGAGAAATAGATCAATTGTGGTCCTGGGAGGCCGAAGAGCGTCTTGCCGCCTACCGCCGGGGGGAGATGAAAGCCATTTCCCTGGATGACGTTCTGACCAAATATCGATGATCCGCTTTCTTGAAGCGGCACAAAAGGAACTGGATGAGGCGATGGCATTCCATGAGGCGCAAGCTCACGGCCTTGGTCGCCTGTTCCTGGCCGAGTTGCTGGTGGCCATGGAACTGGTTCGCCGCCATCCAATGGCCTGGCATCCCATCAGTACCAACACCCGTCGGTGCCGTTTGCGGCGTTTTCCCTACGGGTTGATCTATTCCATGGAGGGACCGGAAATCCTGATCATAGCCGTTGCCCATCTGCACCGTCGCCCAGGGTACTGGCGCGACCGTTTGCAAGGGTAATGGAATCAGGCACCGATCAGGAAGAGTGGCAGTAGCCACGAAAAGTCGGGCCACTGCCCCATTGCGGTACTTTGCGTCCACACCCTGGGTGCGCTAAACTCTCTGTCGTCTCCCAATTGATCGCCATCAGGAGCGTTGTT
Organism: uncultured Magnetococcales bacterium; assembly: GCA_903913345.1. GTDB lineage: Bacteria > Pseudomonadota > Magnetococcia > Magnetococcales > Magnetaquicoccaceae > Magnetaquicoccus. The sequence goes on from CAIWLA010000263.1 coordinate 6,503, forward strand.
CGTCATGAAAATCGCCATCGGCCCATGCCTGTTTGAGTGGGGAAAGAAGGCCATTCGACAATTTTATCAGCAGATGGCCTTTGAGACCGATGCGGATATTCTCTATATCGGTGAGGTGGTCTGCTCCAAACGCAACCATTTGGCCGCTGACGAGTTGGGAATCCTGGCTGAATTGTTGAAACCATCGGGCAAGGATCTGGTCCTTTCCACCCTCGGTCTGGTGATGAGCGAGGGAGAACAGCTCTCGTTGCGCCAGGTGGCCGAACAGGCCAGGCGGCAGAGTCTCTGGCTGGAGGTGAACGACATGGGCGGCATGGGGGTGGGGGAGGGACAGCCGCTGGTGGCCGGCCCGCACATCAACACCTACAATGCGGCCACGGTGGCCTTTCTGGCCCGGGTCGGTGTGCAACGGGTGGTCCTGCCGGTGGAACTGGCCCATTCGGCCATGACCGCCATCATGTCGAATGGAACGGAGGAGGGGGGTCCGACCCGTCCACAGATGGAGGTCTTCGCCTTTGGTCGTCTGCCGTTGACCTTTTCCGCCCGCTGCTATACCGCACGGGCGTTTCAATTGTCCAAAAGCAACTGCCAGTATAAATGTGGCGACTTTCCCGATGGCATGTTGGTCCGCACCCAGGAACAGGCATCCTTTTTGAACGTCAACGGCACCCAGACCCTCTCCGCCCAGGTGTTCAACCTGATCCAGGAGGTGCCTCATCTGCACCGGATGGGGGTGGATGTGGTCCGCCTGTCGCCCCAGAGCCAGCACATGACCGAGATTGTGGCCATCTGGAAACAGTGTCTGGACCAGCGGATGGAGGGTCGGGAGGCCCTGGCGCGTCTGCTCGAATTGAACCATGGTGAACCCTTTTGCAATGGCTATTTTCATGGTCGGCCCGGTTTGGAGTTTGTCGTCCCGGAGCCATGAACAACCCCACCCCTTTTATACTTCAGGAGAGATTCCGTGCAAATTGACAATACGCTGCTGGACCAGATTACCCAGAATGTGTTGGACGTTTTCAACAAGGTGGGCGCGACCCAGGAAGAGATCACCCGCAAGGTCAACGATATCTTCCGGGACGCCGTGGAGCGGTTTGACCTGGTGATGCGGGAGGAATTTGATGCCGCCACGGAGTTGCTCAGCACCACCCGCATCCGCATAGAGCAGCTGGAAAAGCGGGTGGCCGAGTTGGAAGCCGGCGGATCAACCAAAGGCAACGGAGGCGAATAGAGCGAGACGACCATGAAAAAGGCCTATGTGGCAGGAGAGTGGGTGGAGACCGGGCAGGAGATGGCGGTCATCAATCCGTTCAGTGGTGAAGTGGTGGATTCGGTGGCCGTATGTGGTCCGGCGGAGATTGATCAGGCATTGAGCCAGGCGGTGGCGTCACAGGCGGCCATTCGACGCCTGGCACCCTATCAGCGGGCGATGGCCCTGGCACGGGTGCGGGATGGCATTGAGGCCCAGAAAGAGCAGTTCGTCCGTACCCTCTCCCAGGAGAACGGCAAAACCCTGGCGGAGTCCCGTCTGGAGGTGACCCGCTCCATCGCCACCTTTGATATCGCGGTCGGCGAGGCCACCCGCATCCAGGGGGAGGCCTATGATCTGGGGATCAATGCCCTGGCGGTTGGCCGCCAGGCGTTGGTGCGTCGCCACCCCATCGGGGTGGTCTCCGCCATTGCGCCGTTCAATTTTCCGATGAATCTGGCCATTCACAAGATTGCCCCCGCCATGGCCTGCGGCTGTCCGGTGGTCTTGAAACCCGCCTCCAAAACCCCGTTGACCGCCCTGATGCTGGCGGAGCTGATCCAGGAGTCCGGTTGGCCCCTGGGGGCCTTCTCGGTCCTGCCCTGTGACCGGGTGGCCGGGCAGTTGCTGGTGACGGATGAGCGAATAAAACTGCTCTCTTTCACCGGATCCCCCGAAGTGGGTTGGAAGATGAAGCGGGAGGCGGGCAAGAAAAAGGTGGTGTTGGAACTGGGTGGCAACGCCGGTCTGATTGTGGACCGGGATGTGCGGGATTGGGATTGGTTGATCGCACGGGCCGTGATGGGGGCCTTTTATCAATGCGGGCAGGTTTGCATCTCGGTGCAACGGATCTTTTTGCACCAGGATATTGTCGGCGAGTTTCGCGCCCGTTTCAAGGCGGCGACCGAGGCCCTGCGCTCCGGGGATCCCCTGGATGCGCAGACCACGTTGGGTCCGGTGATCGATCGGGCCAATCGGGAACGGTTGCAGAGCTGGATCCAGGAGGCCCTGGACCAGGGGGCCGAGTTGGTGAGTGGCAACACGGTCATCCCGATGGGGCAGGGCAACAACCTGACGGCCACCATTCTGGAGGAGGTCCATCCGGGATGTCGCGTGACGGCCGATGAGGCCTTTGGACCGGTGGTGACCTTGACCTCGGTGGAGAGCATGGAGGAGGCCTTTCAGCGGGCCAACGATTCCCGTTTTGGTCTGCAATGCGGAATCTTTACCAATGACTTTGACACGGTCATGCGGGCGTTTGATGTACTGGAGGTGGGTGGTGTCATCCACAATGATGTGCCCTCCTTCCGGGTGGACAGCATGCCCTATGGCGGGGTCAAGGATTCGGGTCTGGGACGCGAAGGGGTCAAGTATGCCATGGATGACATGCTGGAAAATCGGGTGTTGGTCTATCGGAGCCTGTAGAAAAGCCGGTTTTTCAAGGGGATTTCAGGGGTCCGGGGGGGATCATCGCCCCTGAACCCCTGAAATGGATCCACCCTGGAAACGGAATTTTGCCAATCAATTAAGGATTGATCGTCATGCTGGCTTGTGTCAATACGATTGCCATGGAGGGGGTCAAGGCGGTTCCGGTCGAGGTGGAGGTCGATTTGAGCCGGGGTCTGCCCGCCTTGAATGTGGTCGGATTGGCCGATGAGGCGGTGCGTGAGGCCAAGGATCGGATTCGATCGGCCTTGAAAAATTCCGGTTTCAAGCTGCCCATGTTGCACATTACCATCAATCTGGCTCCGGCCCATCTGCCCAAGGTCGGTTCTGCCTATGATCTGCCCATGGCGTTGGGATTGCTGGTGGCCATGGAACAACTGCCCGCATCGGCGTTGCATCGGCGTCTGTTTTTGGGCGAGTTGGCCCTGGATGGTCGCCTGAAATCCATCTCCGGCTCCCTTCCGGCGGCCATTCATGCCCGGCGGGCAGGATTTGAAGAGATCATCGTCCCGGAGGCCAATGGTCTGGAGGCAGCCTTTGTGGAGGGGGTGCGGGTGGTTGCCCCGCCCACCTTTCTGGCGTTGATCCGTCATCTGTTGGAGACCGAGCCGTTGGCCCCCTTGCCGGTCACCGATTGGCAGCAGTGGGTGCGCGAGGAGAAGCGTCCGCCCCGCAATCTGCGGGAGGTCAAGGGGCAGGAGTATGCCCGTCGTGCCCTGGAAGTGGTGGCAGCGGGGGGACACAACCTGTTGATGAGTGGTCCACCCGGTTCGGGCAAGACCCTGTTGGCCCAATGTTTGCCGGGCATATTGCCCCCCATGACCCTGGACGAGGCCCTGGAGGTGACGACCATCCACTCGGTGGCGGGTCGTCTGGATCCGCTGCGGCCGTTTGTGGGGACGCGCCCCTTCCGTGCGCCGCACCATACGGCCTCGCAGGTGGCACTGATTGGCGGCGGGGGGCATCCCCGACCGGGGGAGGTGAGCCTGGCCCATCGGGGGGTGTTGTTTCTGGACGAGATCCCGGAATTCGGTCGCATGGCGTTGGAGGTGTTGCGCGAACCGTTGGAATCGGGGGATGTCCACATTTCCCGTGCGGCACTGTCCACCCGCTTTCCCGCCTCTTTTCAACTGGTGGCGGCCTGCAATCCCTGTCCTTGTGGCTATCTGGGTTCCACCCATCGCTCCTGTCGCTGTTCGCCGTTGCGGGTGGAGCAGTATCGCTCCCGTTTGTCCGGCCCGTTGTTGGACCGGATTGATCTCCATGTGGAGGTGCCCGCCGTGCCGCAGGAGGTATTGGTGGGGATGCCCACCGGGGAATCTTCGGAGGATGTGGTGCAGCGGGTGATCCAGGCGCGGGATCGGCAGTTGGCCCGCAACGGGGCCGGGATCAGCAATGCCCGTCTGGATGGGCTGGCGTTGGAACACTGTGCCGCCTTGATGGAGGAGGGGCGCGTCCTGCTCATGACCGCCGGGCAGCGACTGGGTTTTTCCGCCCGCAGTCACAATCGTATTCTGAAAGTCTCCCGCACGGTGGCCGATCTGGATGGATCAGACCAGATCACGACCATCCATCTGGCAGAGGCCATCCAGTATCGGGTGGGGGGATTGTTTGCCCAGGGGTGAGGGGGATCAATAGTCCGCATTGCCCCCGGTTGTCTGGCTGCGGTACCTTCATGTCTGGTTCTCGGAAAACGGCATGAACGGAATGACGCATTCCTGTTGTCCACCCGACATGGAATCGGATAGAATGGCCAGCAGATGGTTTGTCGTTCTAAAATCCGGTGCCATTCACCAACCCGTTCCCTGGGAGTATATGGAGATGCTTGTGACGAAAAAGAGGTTTCTGGCCATCGTGATGACCCTCTCCTGGCTGGGTTGGACCGTGCCCGTTCAGTCCGGGGAAAGCCTGAGAGGGGGTGTGCCCATCGGTACTGCGGTGGCGGCGGAACAATCGCAACATGCCCTGACTGTCAAATTGCCCGAATTCACCCTGCATGGCACCAAACTCAAACAGGATCGCAGCCAGCCCAAGCCGGAGGCCTTCCAGGAGCCGGGCAGTCGCAAATGTCCACCGTTTTGTGTCGAACCGGAGACGGTGCCGGGGGCCACCACCATCCGCGTGGAAGATTTTCCCAAAATGGCCGCCGATATTCAGGCGGGCAAAATTTTGATCGTCGATATGAGAACACCAGATTGGTTTCAGAAAGGAACCATCCCTGGGGCCATCAATCTGCCCTATACCGACCTCACCGGGCCACAAACCAGGGCCAAAGCCAGGATAAAGAAATTGGCGGGCAAGGATATTATCGTCTTTTGCAACGGTTGGTGGTGTGGTCAGAGTCCAACGGGTATCAAGGCACTGGTGGAACTGAACTATACGGGCAAAATTTACTATTTCCGGGAGGGCAATCAGGGCTGGGCAGATGCGGGACTGCCTTTCTCCATGCCGTGACCGGTTGCGGGGGGCCGGAGGGGTCACCCCCCCCTGGCGGGGTCAGGGGCGGATTCCTTGCATATAGGGCAAAGCCTCCACCTGTTGCATGATCTCCCTCGCCACCTGTTTCCGGCTCTTGTTTTCCACATCGACCACCCAATCGGCGGCCTGTCGGTAAAAGGGCAACCGCCGCTCCATCACCGCCTCGATGGTCAAACGGTCGCTCAAGGCGGGACGGGTCACATCCCCCCGAACCCTTTGTGCCAGACGATGGAGATCCCCTTGCAACCAGACCACAAAGCCATTGCGCTTCAAGACGGAGACCTTGCGTTCGCTGAAGATTTCCTCTCCCTGGTCATCCCAATCCACCACCATGCCGCCTCCGGTATCGATAATGAGGCCATCCAACGCCGCCACCTTGCAGGCCACGGCATATTCCCGGTCGCGAAAGGGTCGCCAATCGCCCTGACAGTCGGCCACCAGGTCGGCAATGGATCGTCCGCCCTCCTCGTAGGAGATCAGCAGGTCAGTGGATAAGACCGGGCGTTTGCTCAACCGGGACAGGTGGCGGCTGACACTCGATTTGCCACAGGCCCGCAGGCCGATCAGGACAATATTCACGGGACAATCGTCGCCCCCATCTGCCGCCACCATTTAAACAAAACCAGGAAAATGGGGGCCGAGTGCAGGCAGAGATCAAAAATATCCAGGGGCCGGGAGAGGGTTCCGGCCATCAACATTTTCAGTTTTTCCCACAGATGCGGTTCGGGGACAAAAGGGGCCAGGGCCAGTACCGTTGCCGCCAGCAACAGGGGAGTCCAGGGCAGTTGGTCGAGCCAGAGGGTGAAAGAGGTCATCAGGGACATGGGAAACCTTTTTGGTTGGAGGGACTAAAATGGCTCAATGGGCCTCGGCCCAGTTTTGGCCAACGCCCATATCGACTTTCAGAGGGACGCTCAACGCCATGGCTCCCTCCATCGATTCGCGCACCAGACCTTTTACCGCATCCAACTCCCCTTCCGCAACCTCCAGTACCAATTCATCGTGGACTTGCAGCACCATCCGACTCTGAAGGGCACCCTGGCGCAGACGGGTGTGCAGGCGAATCATGGCCATTTTGATCAAATCGGCGGCTGAACCCTGCAACGGGGCGTTGATGGCGGTCCGCTCTGCCACCTCACGCAGTGTCCGGTTGCTGCTGTTGATCTCCCGCAGATGGCAATGCCGTCCACCGAGGGTCTCCACATAACCATGGCGGCGGGCAAACTCGATGGTCTGCTCCATATGTTCCCGCACCCCCTGATAGCGGTTGAAATAGCGATCCATGTAGGCCCTGGCCTCGTTGTTGCTGATGCCCAGACGTTTGGCCAGACCATAGGGACTCATGCCGTACACCAGCCCGAAATTGATGGTTTTGGCCATGCGCCGCGCCTCCGCGCTCACCTCTTCCCCCTCGCCGCCAAACAGTTCCATGGCCGTTGCCGCATGAATATCCCGATCCTGGGCAAAGGCCGTCCGCATCCCGGCAATCTGGCCCAGGTGGGCCAACAGGCGCAGTTCAATCTGACTGTAGTCCGCCGACAACAACAGCCAGCCCGGTGGTGCGATGAAGGCCGCCCGAATGGCCCGTCCCGCCTCATGTCGCACCGGAATGTTTTGCAGATTGGGGTCCGAGGAGGAGAGCCGCCCGGTCAGGGTGGCCGCCTGATTGAAATGGGTATGGACCCGTCCCGTGGTCGGGTGGATCAACAGGGGAAGCGCGTCGGTGTAGGTCGATTGGAGTTTGGTGAGGGTGCGATATCGCAACACCCGCTCCGGCAGTTCATGGCCCTTTTCCGCCAGATCGGTCAACACATCGACATCTGTCGAATGGCCCGTCTTGGTCCGCCGTCCCCCCTTGATGCCCATTTTTCCGAACAAAATCTCCCCCAATTGCTGAGTGGAGTTGACGTTGAAGGACTCACCCGCCAGGAGATGGATCTCCGCCACCAACGCCTCGCGCTGCTGGGTGAATTGGGCCGACATGGCCGCCAGTGCCTCCCGGTCGATGCAGACCCCCGCCAGTTCCATATCCCCCAGCACCGCCACCAATGGCCGCTCCACCGCCTCGTAGAGATGCCAGACGGAGGATTCTGCCCGCAGGGCAGGGGCCATTTGGCGGGCGGCCTCCCAGGCCACTTCGGCATCTTCGCAGGCATACGGCCCAGCCTGTGACAGGGGCACCTGATCAAAACGGAGCGCACCTTTACCCGTCCCGGTCACCTCCTTGAAGGAGGTGGTACTCCGTTGCAACTCCTCCATGGCGATGGCATCCAGATTGTGCCGCCGTGATCCCCCGTACAGCAGATGGGAGAGGAGCATGGCATCCAGTTCCACGCCCGCCAGGTGAATGCCATACTTGTGCAACACCACATATTCGTATTTTATGTTTTGCCCGATCTTGGCCCGTTTGGGGTCTTCCAGGAACGGCTTGAGGGCGGCCAGGGTCTCGGCCAAGGGCAATTGTCCGTTGGGGGCCGCCTCCCGCGTATGACCCACCGGCAGATAGACCGCCGTTCGATCGGCCCAGGAGAAGGAAAGCCCCACCAACTCGGCCCGCACGGCCTCCAGGCTGGTCGTCTCCGTATCGATCGAAAAGAGGGGCTGTTGGGCCAATTCCGCCAAAAAGGCCTGAAAGGCTGGCCAATCGGTGATGGTGCGATAATGACAGGGGGTTTTCGCTGTCTCCCCGCTCTCTGCCGTTGGGGTGGAGCGATCGGGTGGGATCTCTGCCGTCCTCTCCTCATCAAACAACCCCCGTTGGGCGGGGCGCGCACGATCCAGATCCCGCACCAGAGAGGTAAATTCCATCTCCATGAACAGATCCCGCAGTCGGTTCCAATCCGGCTCCTGACGGCGGGCGGCCTCCAGGGAAAAGGCGATGGGGACCGCCCGATCGATGGTGGCCAGTTGCAGCGAGAGACGGGCCTGCCCGGCATGGTCGCTCAGGTTGCGCCGTCGCAGGGGTTGCGGGACGCGATCCAGATGGGCCAGCAGGTTTTCCACCGATCCGAACGCCTGAATCAACTGGGCGGCGGTCTTGTCGCCAATCTTGGGGACGCCGGGAATATTGTCCGAGGTATCTCCTGCCAGGGCCAACACCTGGGTCACCCATTCCGGCCCCACCCCCCAGCGGGCCTCCACCTCCTGGGTTCGAATCCATTGCGCCTTGCCGGGATCCCACAGGGAGACGCGGGGGGAGACCAGTTGCATGAGATCCTTGTCCCCGGAGACGATAACCACCTCCAGCCCCGCCGCTTCGCCCGCCGTGGCCACGGTCCCCAGAAGATCGTCCGCCTCATAGCCCGACAGTTGGAGGCAGGGAATGCGATAGGCCTCGACGATGGCCTGGATGATGGGCACCTGAACCCGCAATTCGTCCGGCATGCTCTTGCGGTTGGCCTTGTAGTTGGGATCCAGTTGGTGGCGAAAGGTGGGGCCTTTGCCGTCAAAGAGCATGACCAATCGCTCCGGTTGGTGCTCCTCGACCAGATGGCGGATCATCTTGACAAAGCCGAAAATGGCATTGGTGGGAAAGCCGTCCCGCCGCGACATGTTGCGCACAGCATAAAAGGCCCGGTAGAAATAACCGGAGGCATCGATCAGGAACAGACGGTCGGCGGTGTCGGGCATGGGTGGGGTTTCCTGGCAAGAGATCAAGGCAGAACCAACCCGGCCTTGGCAAGAATCTTTTCGGCCAATTGTTTGAATTCGACATAGGCATCACGAACAGCATAGATATGCGAACCCAGGGCACCATCTGCCGGTTTGAGATGAAAAACCGGCTTGCGCACCTCCTGTGCCATGGGCATCAGGCTGCGAAAATGTTTGATCGTCGCCAGACAGTGGGGATCCTCTGCCACTGTCAAATTGTCCGCAACGGACTCTTGCAGCACAAACTCGTAATAGGTCTGCGGTATACGGCGGATCCACTTGTCATGGGCCTTGACTGGTCGATCCTGGCGCACAGAGTGCTGCATGACAATATAACCCAGGGAGTGCATATTGCCAGATGGCAGCCGCAGGCCCGACCCCAGACTCTCCGCCTTGACCAAACGATCCCTCCAGCCTTTGCGAAAATGCCGCAGCGTTGGCCCCAGGTTGCGCAATCCTTGGAGAGAAAAAATATCGGCACCGAGAGGAACGACAATATGGTCGGCAGCAATCAATGCGGCTCGGTTGACGGCTCCCAGGTTGGGGCCCAGATCCATTAAAATGACCTGTGCTTCATGCCGCTCGGCCCCTTGTTGCAAGACACGCCAGAAGGCCGAAATGACCCGGAACGCCCGCTCATCCTGGTCCAAACATTTTGGCCAAACCTGAGATAAATCATCCTCAAATTCAGACAAAGTGAGATCACCCGGAATCAGGGCCAAACGATCTCCCAGTTTTTCCAGCACCGGTTCCATGATGTCACCGATACCCCGTTTCAGCGGCAAAATTGCACCATAAATGGTGGTGGGCCGTACCGTATTCGGTTGACGAGGTGCCGTGGAGCCTGCCACATATGGCTCCAGCAACAGGTCTTCCAGACGTTCTTCATCCAGCAAAGCGGCGGTCAAGTTGCTCTGTGGATCCAGATCGGCGGCCAGGACACGCCAGCCCAGATCGGCCATCATCCAGGCCAGATGATAGACCAGAGAGGTTTTTCCGACTCCTCCCTTGTTGTTGAAAAAAGCGATGACCGGAATGCTCATGCACGTCTCCTTACTGTCACCAGGAGATGGTTATCCTCCACGGAAAACTCCGGTTCCGGGTTGTCGTTTTCCGCCAACCGTTTGCGAGCCAACGCAATACCCACACCAAACCGTTGCACATAACCCAACTCTTTCATGATGCCCGCCACGGAGGGGTTGCGATAATCCGTCATGCCCGGATGGCCAAAATTGTGCCGAGTAACCTGTCCATACGGCCCACCGGGATTTTGAATTTCAACACGGTCCGCAAACCAAGTCAAGCGCACGGGGGCGTTGGATGTACCATAATCCCGGTGCATGATGGCGTTGCGCAGCAATTGTTGCAAGGCAACCAACGGATAGTCCGGGGAGCGCATTTCTGTCGCGGAACGTTGAATATCCGTCGCAATGCGAAGATTGGCTTGCATAATCTCATCCAGGCGGCGCAGCAATTCCGGCAAGGGGCCATGAATCTCTTTCTGATCCGCCACTGGATCGCTCAACTCGACACCCTCTATGCGCAAGAATTGCACATAAGCCCCCGGAATGAAATCGGCGGGCGATTGGCCAATGGCGAGCAGTCCAACGACGGTTGGCAAGGGAGGATCATCGTTGGTCAAAAATTTCATGGAAATCAATTGCTCCCGGTCAGAGCGATGATTTTCCTCCAGAATGTCTGGCGGCAGCAGGTTGGGCAGGCAGACACGCCGGAACAGATCCCGGTCCAAATCCCTCTCCCGGGCGTGATGAACGGGTTGCAAGTCATGGGGCAGATCCCTGAAACGCCGTTTTTCATGCAGACGCCGCTCCTCCTCTGCGGTGGCCGTCCGATTGCTGGGGCCGACACGCACCCAGATACGTCCATTATATCGAACGGGTGGAACCAGGGATGGCTCGACCATCACCACTGCCATCTCCCCGTCTCGCAAATGCCGTTTTTCGACAGTGAGAACGGGAAAAGGGAGAATGTTGCCAGTCGATCGCATATCGCTCAGGGAGAGAAGCAACAGGTCTGTTATTGGCCAATGCGCACACTCGCCCTTGTCCGTCGCACCGATAAACAGTATCCCCTGCTGACCGTGGTTGGGCAGGTCGTTGGCATAGGCACAAACCGTCTCTTCCAGCTTGCCCCGGTCGGTAAAAGCGGCCTTGCGTTCCACACGATACGTTTCGAGATCGGACAGCAACCGTTCCAACTCTTCGTCGGTCATCTCTTTTCTTCCCCCTCCAACTCCCGCACCAGATCCGCCACCCCGTTGACCGGCATCCGGCAGACCCGATGGCGACAGACATAGGCCGTGGGTTTGCCGTTCATCGCCTTGCGACCCGCCAGCAATGGCCAAGCCTTCTGGTCCACCGTCTGTCCCGGCTCCAGCAGGGCCAACACCAAACCCGGTATCAACCGCTGGCGTATCTCCCGCAACAGGGCCTGGGTGTTGGGATCGGTGCGGGCACCCACCACCACCACTTCCACCGCCGAATCCGGTTGATAATCGAACAGATGCAATAATTCTGGCACCCCGACCGCCTGTTTGGCCAGATAGCCCGACAGGCCGTTTCGAATGGCCTCCATCTCCTTTTCCAGACGACCCTCCTGGCTGAAAGAGGCCAACCGCTGCAACGTGATCAACGCCACCGAATTGCCCGCCGGTGTGGACCCCTCTTCCAGTACCGTGCGTGCTGGAATGGCCGACTCCTCGCCCTTGGGCGTCAGTTGCAACGGACGACCGGATGCGGGCTGAAAATGGTCCAGCATGAATTGACCCAAGGCCTGCGCCTGGTCCAGATGATGACGGTCAAAATCCGCTTCGTACAGGTCCAGCAGTGCCTGTGCCAGAAAGGCATAATCATCCAGAAAAACCTCCGTCCCCAGTCGATCCCCCCGCCGACTGTGCCGCAGTTGGCCCGGAGAGGGAAATATCCGGTTCAGGTCGGCCAGACAGGCGCGGGCCGCCGCCAGATATCCCTCCTCCTGCAACACCGCCCCCGCCCGCGCCAGGGCCGAAATCATCAAACCATTCCAGGAGGTGAGTATCTTGTCATCCTGGGCCAGGGGGGGACGTTTCTCCCGCGCCGCCAGGAGGGCTTGCTGACTTTTGTGCAGCTCCTGACGACTCTGCACCAGGGTCTCCACCCCCCCCAACAGACGCAGGACACTCCGTCCCTCCACCAGACCCTCCATCGGATCAAAATAGAGTTCCATGAACGGTTCCGCATCGCCCTTGCCCAGCACAGCGGTGATCTCCTCCGCGCTCCAGGTATAATATTTGCCCTCACCCGTGCCATTATCCGCTGCCAGCGAGGAGGCAAAACAGCCCCCCGGCAGGCGCAAACGGCGCAACAGATCGTCCAGCACCTCTCGCACCACCAGGGCATATTGTGGCCGACCGGTCCACTGAAACGCCTCCAGATAGGCCCGCGCCAACAAGGCATTGTCATGGAGCATGATTTCAAAACGGGGTACCTGCCAGCGCGGGTCTACGGCATAGTGATGAAAAGCCCCGCCCAGTTGATCCCGCACTCCACCGGCCGCCATCTGATCCAGCGTCAGCAAGGCCAGATTGCCCTCCTGGCTCTGTCGATGCAAAGCGGCCTCGCGCAACAGCAGTGATACGATCAACGGCTGCGGCGACTGGCTCTCCCGACCCGCAATCCCCCCATATTGATCATTGAAACGGGCGTGCCAAAAGGTCGCTGCCCCTGGACGGGGATCCACGCTGTCGGCCTGGGCCGGGGGCAAATCATGCGTCTCTGCCAGCCAGGTCGCCATTTTGCCCAATCTTTTGACCAACTCTCCCCGATCGTTTTTCCATTCGCCAACCACCGTGGTCAACACTGCCTTGAGGCTGGGTTGCTTCTGACCGCTCTCCAGGGGAAAATAGCCCCCCCCATAAACCGGCTGCCTTTCCGGGGTGAGAATCATGTTGATGGGCCAACCGCCACTGCCCGTCATGGCCGTCAGAATGGTCATGAAATAACCATCCAGGTCGGGTCGTTCCTCCCGGTCTACCTGGATGCTGATAAAGTGGGTATTGAGCAGGGCCACCGTCGCGGGATCCGCAAAACTTTCCCGATTCATCAAGAGACATCCGCGACAGGAGGGATAACCAATGGAGAGAAAGATCAGTTTTTGTTCCCGCTTGGCCCGTGTCAACGCCTCTTCCCCCCAGGGATACCAATACACTGGACTGGTGGACTGTTGCACCAGATAGGGGCTGATGGCCTCTCGCAGAGGGTTGTCCGCCATGGCCGTGCCGATGAGCAGCCCGCACCACAGAGATCCGACCATGCGCAGGACAAACCAACGCAGGGCGGTCTTTTTGCCGAGAGAAAGAAGATTAAACCGTTGCATGGGCACAATATGGATGATGGATAATAATACCAAGGCCACGATCAAGAGCAGCACGGCTCCCGTTTGATGGGCCAAGGCCAGGAGGGTGGGAACCAACCACAGCAGGGTGGTGATGCCGAGGGTCAATGGCAACCATGCCGGCCACCCGGTTGTGTCGCCCCCATCCATGCTGCGACCGTGCCAGGCTGTCACAGTACCTTGGAATCCCTTCTCATGCAACCGATCATGGCACGGTAAATTTGTTCTCGACCCGTGAGGCTACGAAACGGTAGCGCGACAGGTGTTTTGTGTCATATGGAGGTAGTCA
>CAIWLA010000264.1 GCA_903913345.1 uncultured Magnetococcales bacterium
GAGGTCATTATCGGGGTTGCACTCCTGTTCTACGTGGCGAAGCGGGTGTTCATACAACGGCTCGAACAGGCTTCACTGGTCTTGCGCCAGGCGGTATTGGAAAACAACACCCTTCCAAATCCGGATTCCTGCACAAAGATTCCCACCGAATCCAGGTACTATCATCCCGTGCTCGACCTGTTGATTTACGTGTGCATGGGGATTGGCCTGTTCCTTTTGATTGGCAATCTGCTGTATGCAGTGTGGCCATTGAGCAAAACGTCCCAGGCCGTCAGGGACGGGGAAGACATTGTCATCTCCTCGGAAATCCATTTAAATGCCACGGGAGTTGCGGTCAGGAAGGGCGAGGAATGTGCCATTCGTTTCACGGAAGATGCGCCCATATGGCACGATGCGACTCAAGAGGCAACGCCCATGCAGGGATGGGAAAAGAGTCCACCACAGTATATTGACATCATGCATCGACTCTGGGGACGTGTTCCAGAACAGCCCCTCTTTCGTCTTGCGGGCATCATTGACGGTCCATGCCCTGACAAGGCCAAGCGGTGTCCGGCGGTCATCAAACTGGCATCCACCGTGACGGACAAAAAGGAGATGACGTTCACGGCCCAGACCAGCGGCGATCTTTTTCTCTTCGCCAACGATCTGCCCTTCATGTACTGGAACAATTGCGGTCGTGTCAAGGTGCAGGTAAAATGCTGTCCTGTGCAAACGAACTGTCATACTGATAGCACTGCAATGCCGGTAGCACAACACTAAAGCTGTCACGAGACGGGCGACCAGCGGAAGGCCATTGGGGGGCAACGCTCCCCAATGGCCAACCCGGCACCCGTTTTACGGTTTCTACACCTGTTGTTGCTGGGGTTCGCACCCGCACACCCGTGCATGCACTCAGAATCCCACAGAACTTCACCCCCCTCACGTCAAAATCGGCAACACCGTATCCCGCAGCCAATGTTCGTCATCCCGCTCCCGATAATCCGTATTGAAATGGAGGCCGCGACTCTCCTTGCGATGGATGGCAGAACGGATGATCAGCGAGGCGATCAGGGCAATGTTGCGCAGTTCAATCAAATCACGGGTAATCTGACAGTCCCAGTAATATTCGTTAATCTCCTGTTGCAACAGTTCGATGCGATGCCTCGCCCTGGCCAATCGCCGGTTGCTGCGCACAATGCCGACATAATTACCCATGAACCGCCGAATTTCGTCCCAGTTGTGGGAAATCAGCACCGCCTCGGCGCATTGATCATCTGCACCAAAGCTGTCCCACGGCGGCAGCGTGGGCTGGGTGACCAGGGGACGTTCCCGCATCTGTGCCTGAATGGCATTGCTGGCGGCATCGGCAAAGACCAGACATTCCAGAATGCTGTTGGAGGCCAGCCGGTTGGCACCATGCAACCCGGTATGGCTCACCTCACCGATGGCAAACAGACCATCCAGATCGGTCTTGCCATCCAACCCGACCACCACCCCCCCGCAGGTGTAATGCGCGGCGGGCACCACCGGAATCGGCTCCCGATCCATGGCAATGCCAAACAGGGCACATTTGGCCAGGATGGTGGGAAAATGTTCCTCCAGAAAGGCCCGACCCTTGAACGATATATCCAGGAAAACACACTCATCCCCCGTGCGCTTCATCTCGAAATCGATGGACTGGGCCACAATATCACGCGGGGCCAGTTCCGCACTGGGATGATGTTGCAGCATAAACCGGGTGCCATCCCGACGGAGCAAAATCCCCCCTTCCCCACGTACCGCCTCGGAAATGAGAAAATTTTTGGCACTGGGATGGTACAAACAGGTGGGATGAAATTGAATAAATTCCATATTGGCCACCCGACAACCCGCCCGATAGGCCATGGCAATGCCATCGCCCGTCGCCGTGTCGGGATTGGAGGTGTACAGATAGACCTTGCCCGCTCCACCCGTTGCCAGGATGGTAAAACGGGCCTGATAGGTGAGCACACGGGCGGAAGCAATATCCAGGACATACGCGCCATAACAAAGATTAGGCTGCCCAGGGACAAAACGGCCTATCTTGTGAGCGGTAATGAGATCGACGGCGATCTGATTCTGGTACAAACGAATGTTGGGATGCTGTCCCACCCGTTCCAGGAGAATTTCCATGACGGCCTTGCCGGTGGCATCGGCGGTATGAACCACCCGCCGGGCGGAATGTCCCCCCTCACGGGTCAGGTGATAGCCGCCATCCACATCACGGGTGAACGAAACACCCAGGTCAATCAGACGCCGAATGGAACGGGATCCGTTGCCAACCACAAAACGGACCGCATCCGCATGGCAGAGTCCGGCCCCGGCGGTATGCGTATCCTCGATATGGGCCTCCAGTCGATCCGATGGATCCAAAACCGCCGCAATCCCCCCCTGGGCATGTTGGCTGTTGGATTCACCCGCCTCGGTCTTGGTCAAGACCACCACTGTTCCATTGCCCGCCAGACGCAACGCCAAATCCAGGCCGGCAATGCCGCCACCCAGAATTAAAAAATCGGAGGAGATCAAACGTTCCTCTGGAGAATTAACGATCATGATTCATCTGCCGACTGCCTCATTTAGATGTGGTTAAAAATCCCGCCATCATGGTACAATGCCAGCGTTTGTTCTTGCCAGTCTTTTTTTATATATTTCGAAAAGCGGGGATTTTGCGGATGTTGGAGCAACAGGTCAGCATGACCGACGAGGGGAGTCGTCATCCGGTGGGCAAGAACCACGATCAACTGTTGATCGATCGGGTGTTGACTGGTGATCAAAAGGCCTTTGAACTGCTCGTGCGGCAGTACCAGGGAAAGGTGATCGGGGTGATCGCACGACTGGTGGATGATCCGGACAAGGTACGCGACATCGCCCAGGAGACCTGGATCAAGGCCTATCGCGCCCTGCCCAGCTTTCGGGGGGAGGCCGCCTTTTTTACCTGGCTGTATCGAATTGCCACCAACACGACCAAAAACCATTGGCTCTCTGAAGGAAAATCCATCTCTCTCAGTGATTTACAAGGAAATGGGGAGGGGGATACGGAGTATGTACTGCCCCAACTGCGCGACCACAACACACCGGAACGACAGTTGCTGCACCAGGAAATGATGGAAAATGTGCAGGCGGCTATTGATACCTTGGTTCCCGACATGAAAAGAGCTATCCTCCTCCGGGATGTGCAGGGACTCTCCTACGAGGAGATCGCGACCGCACTGGATTGCCCCGTGGGGACCGTGCGTTCGCGCATTTTTCGGGGACGGCAGGAGATTGCCCAGCAGATGCGCGGATATCTGAACAACCGGGAGGCCGATCGCAAGAGAGGGAAAACGGGAAGGGATTCCGGAATTATGGAGGAAAAACATGTCCTGTAATCCAGAGTTGGTGTCGGCTTTTCTGGATGGTGAACTGGAACCCATCATTTTAAAGCCCGTTGTCGTCCATCTGCTCCGGTGCGACCACTGTTGTCAGACCATGGGCTGGCTGGCACAGGTCAAGAGTAAGGTTGCGGGCTATCCCGATTGGTCGGATCCCGAAGAGCAGACACAGTCCATCATGGGGGCGATCAAGAATGAAAAGGTCTACACGGGCCGCCAACGATTATTCGGTCGCTTGCGCCGTTTTGGAGTTCCTGCCATCCTGATTGCCGCCGCGCTCGCCGGGAGCGGCCTGGCGGATCCGGGTCAGGAGTGGAATGATCCGGCGGATATTCTTTCTGCTGACAGCCTGTAGAACAAAGGGGCTGGGAGGTGTGACATGTTGCGTGAAGAAGGAGTGGTTGTCGCTTTGGATGGGGAGTATGCCCTGGTCTCCAATCAACGCAAGGGTGGTTGTGGCGGTTGCCAATCCGAGGCCACGTGCGGGATCTTTTCCGGTGGACCGGGTAAAAACACCGTGACGATGCGGGTTCGCAACCCGATACAGGCGGAAATAGGGGAACGTGTCGTATTGGAAATGGCCGCCGGCTACCTGCATCGGGCCTCCTTCGTGGTGTATGGCGTCCCCATCATTGCGATGATGTTGGCGGGCGTCCTGGGTCGTTCCCTGGCACTCACGCTGGGGGTTGGTGACAGTGAAAGCATAGGGGCATTGTCGGGTCTGGCAGCACTCTCCTTGAGCTTTTATGGTCTGTATCGCTATAATCTCCGCATTCAGGACGATCCCAATCGCCATCCGGTGATTACACGCGTTATTGAGACCGATCCTGACCCTGTCGATGCCTGTTCGTCACCCACTTGACGTAACGGTCGTTGTTGCCCACTGAATCAAGAAGGGATGAAAGACTATGAAAAATGACTGGTTTGATACGAGAAAAACAGAACATTCTTCAGGGTTTTTGCTGCTGATAGGCTGCCTGCTCCTGCTGTTGTCCACCGGGGCAGAGGCCGCCGTTACCTTGCCCGACCTGGTGCCCCTGGTCAAAAGACTCAAGCCGGTGGTGGTGAATATCAGCACCACCCACAACCCGTCCGCCCAGAAAACGGGCAAAATAGCACCGGAGGGGTTTGCTGGTCGGCCTTTGGATGAGCTGTTCCGCCGTTTTTTTGACCAGATTCCCCAGGACTCACAAAAATCCCGGTCTCTGGGGTCGGGGGTCATCATTGACGCTGCGGGCTATATCCTGACCAACAACCATGTCGTCGCCGATGCGGACGATATTCTGGTGCGTCTGCAGGACGAACGGGAGTTTGCGGCCAAGGTGGTGGGCAAAGACAGCAAAACGGATCTGGCCCTGATTCGCATTGAAGGGGCCGGCACCCTGCCGGTGGCACAAATGGGGGATTCGGATCAGGCCGAGGTTGGCTCCTGGGTCATTGCCATTGGCAACCCGTTCGGGTTGGAGGCCACGGTTACCTCCGGGATCATCTCGGCCAAGGGACGCATTATTGGCAGCGGTCCCTATGACAATTTTTTGCAGACCGATGCGGCGATCAACCCCGGCAACTCCGGTGGACCGCTGTTCAACCTGGATGGGGCGGTGATCGGCATCAATACGGCCATTTATTCCCGATCCGGGGGCAATATGGGGATCGGCTTCGCGATTCCCGTCAACATGGCCAAGTCCGTCCTGGAGCAATTAAAAAACCATGGCCATGTCACCCGTGGCTGGTTGGGGGTACGCATCCAATCGGTGACCCATGAACTGGCCAGGGCGTTGGGATTGGACAAACGCCATGGTGCCCTGGTCGCCAGCGTCGAGACCGGTTCTCCGGCCCAGACGGCGGGGATTCAGGCAGGCGATGTGGTCGTGCGGTTTGATGGCCACGAGGTCGGCCAAATGAACGAACTGCCCACCATCGTGGCCGAAACACCCATCGGAAAAAGGGTACGGGTGGATCTCATCCGGGAGGGCAAAACCCTCTCCCTGGATGTGGTCGTGGCAGAGATGAAGGAAAAGGCCACCGAGACAACGGCAGACAAGGGCGATGCCTCCTCCTTCGGGGCGAGCGTGCGTGCCTTGACCCCCGACCTGCGGGAACAACTCGAATTGGATGAATCGGTGCGCGGTGTGGTGGTCACCGGGGTGGAACCCGGCAGCAGTGCGGCCACCGCCGGTTTGCAAGTCAAGGATGTGATTTCAGAAATCAATCGGAAGCCCGTGCGGGATGTGGCCGATTTTCGCCGCGCACTGCAAGGCGCAAAGTCCGGCGATGCCTTGCTGATTTTGTTGTTCCGGGGCGGAGAACCCCTTTACCTGGCCGTACAAATGACAGAATCAGGAAAATGAGTGCCCGCGTTCATGGATTCTTGAATGCGCAGGGCAATACGATTAGTATGTTGCGTTTGAATCCATTCGGGGTTGACCAGAGTTCCCATGGCACACATCATCCCGTTGGCCATTTTTGCACGTAAAAGGAGGAGTCAGAGTTCGTGAGGATTGACGTTTACGATAATAATGTGGATCAGGCAATTCGGGTCTTGAAGAAAAAGATGATCCGGGAAGGGATGTTTCGGGAGATGAAAAAGCGCAAGTTTTTTGAGAAGCCTTCCGAACGCAAACGTCGCAAGAAGGCGGAGGCTGTCCGTCGTTTGCGCAAGAAGATGCGTCGATCTGTGGCCGGACCAGGTTGATATGGACCAGGGTGTCTCCTCGTTTTACCAGCGAGGGTCCGGTGGGCGGGAAAAAAGGGGGATGTCGATGATCATCCCCCCTGGAAGTGGCTGACGGGGTAATCCGGACCAGAATCCGGGTAGGTGCCCTCTGACTATTGGAAGGAGAGCGTTGCCATGTCACAGTTGCTGCAACCCAAGGACTGGAAAAAATTTGTCAAACCGGGGGACCGTATTTTTATCGGTTCTGGTCCGGGGGTTCCTCATGGTCTGGTGCAGAGTCTGCTGGAACGGATGCCCTCCAAACATTTTTTTGACCTGGAGTTTGTCCATATCCTGACCCTGGGGGCGGCTCCCTGGTTGGATCCCCGGTATCGTGACACTCTGCGGGTCAATGCCCTGTTTCTGGGCGAGGAGACCCGAAAGGTGGTCCAACGTGGAGAGGCCGACTATACCCCCTGTTTCCTGTCGGAAGTCCCCGCGCTGTTTACCGGTGGTACCTTGCCCATCGATGTGGCACTGGTACAACTGTCGCCGCCGGATGAGTCGGGGTATTGTTCCCTGGGGGTGACGGTCGATATTGTCCGGGCGGCCATTGAGTCGGCCCGTTTTGTCATCGCCCAATTCAACCCCCTCATGCCACGCACCTTTGGCAATACGCGCATCGCCCTGTCAGAGGTGGACGGCCACATGGAGATATCCGCCCCTCTCCCGGAATTGCCTGCCGCCAAATCCACCAAAGAGACGGAGCAGATTGGTCAGTATGTGGCCATGTTGATTGAGGATGGGGCCACCCTGCAGATGGGCATTGGCAAGATTCCCGATGCCGTGTTGCGTGCCCTGCGCCACCATAAAAATCTGGGTGTGCATACCGAAATGTTCAGCGATGGACTGATGGAATTGATGCGCAAAGGGGTGGTGGATAATTCGCGAAAGCCCCTCCACACTGGCAAGACAGTGACCTCCTTTTGCATGGGGTCGCGCGCACTCTACGATTTTGTCCGTGACAACCCGTTGGTCGAGTTTTACTCCTCTGATTATATAAACAATATCAATATCATCTCTCAGCATGACCAGATGATCGCCATCAACAGCGCGCTGGAGGTGGATCTGACGGGTCAGGTGGTTTCCGACTCCATTGGTCATCGTTTCTATAGTGGTATTGGCGGTCAGGTGGATTTTATCCGTGGCGCGGCCAGGAGTCGGGGCGGTCGGCCCATTATTGCCTTGCCTTCGGTGACCAAGGAGGGCAAGTCGCGCATTGTCCCCTGCATCACCGAGGGATCCGGAGTGGTCACCTCCCGTGGGGATGTCCATTATGTCGTGACGGAATACGGAATTGCCACGTTGCGTGGACGGAGTATCCGGGAGCGCGCCTTGGAGCTGATTCAGGTGGCGCATCCCGATCATCGAGAGATGTTGTTGCAGCAAGTGCGGAAAAGTTTTTGGGTGCCCTCTTATCAGCGGACCGCCCCGGCCCCGGTCAAGGGACTGGGCAACATGCCGGTCAAAAAATTCAAGGCCAAAGACGGCAACCCCTATTTTTTGAGGCCCTTGCAGCCATCGGATGAACGGCGTCTGCAAGAGTTCTTTTATTCCCACGACGCGGAAACCTTGTTGCTGCGTTATCACTATGTGCCCACTCGTCTCTCCTCGGAGGGGGCCTATGCCCTGGTCAACATGGATCAGAACACCGATCTGGCACTCTGTATTGTGGCACGGCAGGGACCAAGGGAAGAGATTCAGGGGGTGGGACGATACTATCTGATTCCCAAAACGCAGACCGCAGAAGTGGCCTTTGTGGTGCGTGAGGAGAGACGTGGTCAGGGGTTCGGGCGGTTTTTGTTACGGCGCGTCATTCGCGTGGCACGCACCAGAAAGCTGGAAAAATTGTTGGCGGTGGTGCAGTCTGGAAACCAGCAGATGCGCGATCTGCTGGAGAAGTCAGGATTTACCGCCCTGCCTGTCGGTGACGATCCCGGTTCTGTCACCTGGGAACTCTCTCTGTAGGAGAGTGCTCCCTCCGGATCTCCGATGGGCACTGACCCCATGATCATCCACCGCATCGAGTCCTGGTGATCTCCTCCCAGGATCGCGCCTTGGCGCAGGTGGGACGGAACGACTACCCAACCGCCATACCTGACGAAGGAGCATGCCATGTCCACGCACACGGTCACCATTCGGGACAACCGCACCAACCGCGAGGTGGAGTTTCCCCTGATACATGGCAGCGATGGTCCCAGTGCCATTGACATCCGAACCCTCTACAAAGAGTTGAACCTCTTCACCTTTGACCCCGGTTTCCACTCGACCGCCTCCTGTTCCAGTCAAATCACCTTTGTCGATGGTCATGAGGGAACCCTGCTGTATCGGGGCTATCCCATTGAACAATTGGTGGAAAAATGCGACCACATGGAGGTATGCCATCTGCTCCTGAATGGGGAATTGCCCACGCACGAGCAAGATGCGGCCTTCAGGAATGTCATCTCCCACCACACCATGGTCCATGAGCAATTACTGGAGTTTTATTCTGGCTACCGACAGGATGCCCATCCCATGGCCATTGTATTGGGCGTAATGGGTGCCCTCTCCGCCTTTTACCATGACTCTCTGGATGTGTGTGATCCACTGCACCGGCAGATATCGGCCTTTCGCATCATTGCCAAAATGCCCACGATCGCGGCCAAAGCCTATAAATTGCACATGGGACAACCGTTTATTTATCCAAGAAACGATCTGGGATATGTGGAAAATTTTCTCTACATGCTCTTTTCCGTTCCCTCCAACGACTATATTGCCTCACCCGTTCTGGCCAGGGCCTTGGATCGGTTCATGATCCTGCATGCCGACCATGAACAGACCGCCTCCACCGCGACCGTGCGGCTGGCCGGTTCCTCCCGTGCCAACCCGTTTGGTGCCATCTCCGCCGGGGTCGGCTCACTGTGGGGCCTGGATGCCCATGGGAGTGTCAGCGAGGCGGTGCTCAAGATGCTCCAGACCATTGGCACCGTGGACCGCATTCCAGAGTTTATTCAACGGGTCAGGGATCCGGAAAACCCCTTCCGCTTGATCGGATTCGGTCACCGGGTTTACAAGAACTATGATCCTCGCACCAAGGTTTTACGTCAAATTGCGCATGAGGTTCTCCATGAAGTGGGTCGCGGCGACGATCCTCTGTTCCAGATTGCCCTCAAATTGGAAGAATTTGTGTTGCAGGATGACTATTGCATCCACAAAAAGCTCTGTCCCAACATTGATTTTTATTCCGGCTTGATTTTGTCCGCCCTGGGCATTCCCCCCAACATGTTCACCGTGGTCTTTGCGGTGGCCCGCTGTGTGGGATGGATCACCCATTGGAACGAGATGATCGGTTTCAACGAGGGGATCGGACGACCCCAGCAGATCTATGCTGGCCCCCAATATCGGGATGTACCCTCCCTGTATGCCAGGAGTTGAGTGCAGCGCGGCATCCCTCTCCTGTCTCCAATCCGGGATCTTTTCTCAATCCATAAACGGGGCCTCGCCCCGGACCCCACCAGAGGGCTTCGCCCTCTGGACTCCCACCGGGGACCGTGACGGTCCCCGGACCCCTGCAATCGTTTTGAAGAAACCGACATCTGCAAGGGGAATGATCCCCCCGGAGCCTCACTCCACTATTTTTTGCACCGTATAAACCGCAATATCCGGCTTTTCCCGCCAGCAATCCCGCCCCAAACCCGCCTTCAGACACAACTGCTGGAGGAAGATCTGCGGGTCAGGAAGCTGTTCCCAGACCTGTGGCAGAAAGGTGGACCGATGGCCCCCTTTGGAGAGAATGACCCCATGCACCCCCGGTTGGAGACGACGCAATAAATCCTCTCCGTCCGTGTACGGAAAGGGTTGGGCCGGGGTCAATACCGAAACCTCGACCTGCAACCCGGCCAACTCTTCGGCGGTGACCGGCGGAAAACGGGGATCCCGAATCGCCGCCGAGAGGCTGTTTTCCAACAGATCCACCGCCAACGGACGGTGCGCCTGCAAACTGCCAATGCAACCGCGCAATTGGCCCTGTTTGGTCAAGGTGACAAAGCAGGCCCCCGGATTGGCCCATTCCGCCACCTGATCCACCAGGGATTCCGCCTGCAACCCGGATTCTCCCCGCAGCACCCGTGCCAAATGGCTCCGCGCCACGGCTGGCAAAGAGGGCGCGGCGGGTCTGGCTGCGGCATCGCGGGGATAAAACAGATAACTGGCATAACCCACCACCCGATCCTTGTCCCCCGCCGTGTCCCCGGAATTGCGATAGTCCGCCAATACCGAACGCCACTGCCTGCGCCGCGCCATCTCCAGCAGGGCACAGACCCCGATGTTGCCGCAGGCCTCCGTCTTGGACATGGCGAGGGGGTTGATCGCTGCCATCGCCGCCAGACAGTGATGGTCCAATCGGCGCGCCTCGTCATACGGATGGAAATGGGAGAGATCGGTGGAGGCCACCAGAAGATCGCCTGGCTGCCAGAACGGGGAGATCAGATCGGCCAGATGGCCGCCGCTGATGCGGCCAAAGACCAACGGCACCAGCTTGAAGGAGCCGACTGTCTCCTGGAGAAACGGCAGATGGACCTCCAGGGCATGTTCCTGCTGATGCGATGCGGTATCCCGGCTGACATCCGGCAGGACGGCCAGACGGTCCACCACCTCCTGGTCTATCGCCACATCACCCAGCGGTGTGCGATAGGCCCGATAGTTGCCCACCGATACCCCCTCCAGTGGAACACGGTGGCTCGGCGAGAGCAAAAAGACCCGCAGCGGGCGATCCGCCGGGGCCATGGGCAAGGTACGATAGGCACAGGCCGCCGTATACCCGGAATAGATATACCCGGCGTGGGGGGCCACCAGGGCACAGGGCGGCGGATGACCAGCCGGTGCCTGATCCAGCAACTGCCGCACCATGGCCCGCAAGGCCACCGGATCACCCGGATAAAACGACCCGGCCACGGCCGGTTGGCGCACCGATCGAGTGTCCATCCTATCCCCCATTGATTGAGTGTATCCCATTGTCCCGAAAGAACAACCGGTTTGATTATTGCGGGTCCAGGGGGATCATCCCCCTGGTGGGGTCCAGGGGCAAGGCCCCTGGTGGGGTGCGGGGCAAAGCCCCCAGCATTGGATCACCTGTCAAATGAGCATAGTCTCCCCACTAGGCAATCTGTACCACAATATCGTGCAAGACATCCCCCGCTTTGGCCAACCGGTCCGCCGCGTTGGAGAGGTGCCGATACAACTCGCGCCGCTTGAACATGGTCACCACCTCTTCAAAGATGGCACTCGGCTGACTGCTGTCCAGGGCACGGATCTGTTCATCCACCTGAAACAGGTCGGCAATGGCCTTGCGATAGACCTTTTCCACATAGCGTTCTGCCTTGCGCACCACCTCGGCATCCTCCTCGGCCAGGACGGGCGTGGAGTCCAACTTGTGGAAACCGGACTTCAGGGCATTCACCCCATCCCGCAGCAACTGGGTCATTTCCAGACTGAACCGATCCGACTTGAGGTTGAGAATCTCCATCTCCCGGACCGTGGTCTTGGCATAGTTCATGATTTGATCGATGGAGACAATGGCACGGTAGATGTCCTCCCGGTCCATGGGTGTGACAAAAGCCTGGTTGAGGACCACCATGTTGCGCATTTTGATTTCATCGCCCCGCTTTTCCAAATCACGGACGAGCAGACCCATATCCGCCTCATTGGTCTCCATGAACCCCACCAGTGCATCCATGATCTCGGCGCATACATCGCACTGTTCGTTGATGATTTCATAGAAGTTGGGCACATACGGCAGTGTGTTGCGAAAGATTTTGGCCGTCAGAGGATTGTTGAGCATCCTGGATGCCAGAGCATTCAACCGCATCCAGCCTGGAAGACGTAGTTTTGACATGAAAATTCCCTATTCAGACACATGGAAAAGCCCTGAACCGCACCCATTCACCCTGAACGGGATTTTACACGACCCAGGTGTATTTTTTCTCAGCACGCGCCTTTCATTCTCATCCAAATGGGCGGGTGAAGCAAGGTCTTTTCTGTTTCACGACCGCCATGGGATGCCGCTGGACATCCCTTTTACAGGGGACGCCCAATACCGCACAGGTTGGTCCAGAGGGTGCGTCCCCGGTTGGTCAGGCGGAAAATGCGGTCCGCTCCCCGTTCAATGAGGCCATTTTCCTGCAAATTTTTAAGGTGGAAACCCACCTTGGTATGATCGGAAATGTCCAGAAATTTCATCAACTCACTCAAACTCTGCGGTCCCTGTCCGAACAATCTCTCCACCACGGTCCGTCGGGTGGTGTTGGCCAGAGAACCCAGGAGCAGATCCAGATTTTCCATGGAGGATTTCTGTTGCAGACGCATCTCCTCCATGGTGCGATGGATCAGGGTGGTAAATTCCGCCATACGGAAAGGCTTGGCCAACACATCCACCGCTCCCAGTTTCATCCCTTCCACAGTATTCTCCACCGTGGCAAAGGCGGTCACCAGGATGACCCGGACCTGACTGTTGATGCGGCGCAATTCACGCAACACGTCCATGCCATCCACCCCCGGCAAGACCAGATCCAGCAAAACCAGGTCGAAACGCTCCCTTCTCAGGAATTCCAGACCATCGTGACCGGTGACCGCCAACCGGGTTTCATAACCCGCCTTGGTCAAAATCTCCAGGATGGCCTGACTGAATTCCAGATCATCGTCCACAACCAGAATTCGGTTCATGAGGCCACCAGCGATGGGTCAGACAGAAGGGGATTCGGTGAATCCTTTTCCAGGGGAAAACGCAACACCACCATCAACCCCCCCTCCGGGGCATCTTCCAGCTTCATGGAGGCACCGTGCTGATTGACCACCTCCTGGCAGACCGACAGACCCAACCCAACCCCACCCAGATCCTGGCGCGTGGTAAAAAACGGTTCCAAAACCTTTTCACGCAGATAGGGGGCGATGCCCACACCCGAATCCCCCACGGTCACCACGACCTGATCCTGCTCCACACTGGTGGCCAAGACCAGCAGCCCACCCTGGGGCATGGCCTCCAGGGCATTGCGGATCAGGTTCATGAACAGCTGGTCCAGTTTGCCCGCCACCCCCATGATATCCGGCAGATCCGATGCAAAATGGCGGATCACCTCGACACCCTTGAGTTGATTGCCCAACAACACCAACACCATCTCCATGATGTCATGCAGATTGACCGGCAGGGCATCATTCCCCTTGGAACGGGAAAAGGTCAGCAGGTTGCGCGC
>CAIWLA010000265.1 GCA_903913345.1 uncultured Magnetococcales bacterium
GAATCATCCGTTCGGCCACCTTTGGCAGATCCCGCGCCACCTGCTCACGGGCCATCTGCCGGGCAATGGCCGCTATCTGCGGCGCAAAGGCATCCCGCACCCGCTGGTCAAACCCCTCCGATGGCTCGGCAAACGATGGCTTGCGCGCCATCTCTGCCTGCACCTGGCGGGCCACCATCTCTGGCAGCCACGCCCGCACCGACTCCCGGACCAATGCCCGCACCCGTTCCGTGACCAACCCGGCCATCGCCTGTTCTATCGCCGCCTCATCCACCGCTCACCTCCCCAACAACCGCAAGAGGGTCGGCAGTGCCCCGGCCAAGGGCACCCGCTCCGCCTGACCCCCGGTGCGGGGCTGCACCTCGACCATCCCCTCCTTGAAGGACCGCCCCCCCACCAACACCCGCCACGGACAACCCAACAGATCGGCATCCTTGAACTTGACCCCCGCCCGCTCGTCCCGATCGTCCAGCAACACCTCCACCCCGGACGACAACAACGCCTGATAGAGTGCCTCCCCCGCCTGCACCTCCTGGTCCTCCCTGGGATTGAGCAATACCAGCTCTATCTGGAAGGGGGCCAACGACAAAGGCCAGCAAATGCCATTCTGGTCATGGTGCTGCTCGATGGCAGCGGCAACAATGCGGGAGACACCAATTCCATAACAGCCCATCACCAGCGTCTGCTCCAACCCCTGGCTGTCCAATACCCGAACCCCCATGGCCTGGGCATATTTATCCCCCAGTTTGAAGACATGGCCCACCTCGATCCCCTGATGACGCTGCAAACGACCCGTGGCACAGCGGGCACACGGCTCCCCCGCCACCACATTGCGCAGATCGGCAGACAACGGCATCGGCAGATCCCGACCCCAGTGGAGATGCTGCCAATGCCAACCCTCTTCGTTGGCACCACAGACAAAATCGTGCAGGGCGAGAACCTCCTCATCGGCCACCACCGGCAGACGACTGCCCAGCGGTCCCAGGGAACCCATGGCCACCCCCGCCAACTGGGCCGCCCGTTCCGGTTCGACAATGGCCACCTGGGGCACCTGCAAGGCCGCCGCCGCCTTGACCAGATTCAACTCCCGATCCCCCCGCAACAACAACAAAACCGGACCCGCCGCCGTCTCCACCAGCAAAGACTTGACCATACGCTCTGCCGGAACATTCAGAAACTGCGCCACCGATTCAATGCTCTTTTTCCCCGGCGTGGCGACACGCTGCCTCTCGACCATGGTCTCTGGAGGAGAACCCGCCACCGCACCCGCCACCGCCTTTTCCAGGTTGGCGGCATAACCGCATTGATCACAGGAGACAATGACATCCTCGCCCGAATCCGCCAGGACATGAAATTCATGGGAGGAGGCCCCCCCGATGGAACCGGTATCCGCCTCCACCGCCCGAAAGAGCAACCCACAGCGATGGAATATGCGCTGATAGGCCGCAAACATCGCCTGATAGCTCACCTCCAACCCCTCCGCATCGAGATCGAAGGAGTAGGCATCCTTCATCAAAAATTCCCGACCCCGCATGATACCAAACCGGGGGCGGATCTCGTCCCGGAATTTGGTCTGGATCTGATAAAAATTGGCCGGCAACTGTCGATACGAACGAATCTCCCGGCGCACCAGATCGGAGATGACCTCTTCATGGGTCGGACCAAAACAGCAGTGCCGGTCATGCCGATCGACAAAACGCAGCAACTCCTTGCCATACTGCTCCCAGCGTCCGGACTCCTGCCACAACTCTCCCGGTTGCACGGCGGGCATCAACACCTCCTGCGCACCGGCGGCGTCCATCTCCTGACGCACAATGGCCTCCACCTTGCGCAACACCCGCAATCCCAGGGGCAACCAGGTATAAATGCCCGATCCCAACGGTCGGATCAGCCCCGCCCGCAACATGAGACGGTGAGAGATCACCTGGGCATCCACCGGATCTTCCCGAAGGGTGGGGATCAAAGTCTGGCTGAAACGCATGGCGGCTCCTCTACTGGCCTCCCGATATGAAGGCATAGGCAGAATGGTTGTGAATGGATTCAAAATTTTCTGATTCTACCGTAAACAGGGTGATGCGCGCATCCTTTTCGAGTTCCTCTGCCACCGAACGGACAATATCCTCCACGAAACGCGGATTATCATACGCCTTTTCGGTCACATATTTTTCGTCGGGCCGCTTGAGAATCGCATACAACGGACAGGATGCGTGCCGCTCCACCAACTCGATAATCTCCTCCACCCAGATAAATTTTTTGTACCGCAAGGTAACCGTCACGTGGGAACGCTGGTTGTGGGCACCATATTGGGCAATCTCTTTGGAACAGGGACAGAGGGAAGTCACCGGAACCATCACCCCCAACGTCAGTCGGTATTTTTCCCCAATGCGCACCCCGGCAAAACGGACCTGATAATCCATCAGGGCCGATGCCTTGGAAACCGGGGCCTCCTTGCGCATGAAATAGGGAAATTCCAACTCAATATGGGCCTCCTCCGCATTCAGGCATTCCTGGATCCGGCGCAAAATGGCCGGGAGATTTTCCACCGAAAGGGTCTCATCCTGCTCGGCCAGCACCTCCAGAAAGCGGGACATGTGCGTCCCCTTGAACTGATGGGGCAATTTGACGTACATGTTGACAGAGGCAATGGTGTGTTGCTGGCCCCGATCCCGATCCCGCACCAGGATGGGATGGCGTATGTTTTTGACGCCCACTTTGTCGATGCTGAGTTGGCGGGAATCCGCCTGGGCCTGCACATCCTCCAAAAGATGCGCCTCCCGCCCCGTGCCGACCGGGGAAACCGCCTCCGGCGGTGGCATCACGTCCATGGCCATGCAAAACTCCTTGCCCTCGTTGCCGGAAAGGCCGCACACTGCCGCTTCCCGTTTGGAATCATCCATCCTTTGGGTGTATAATGCCTTTCCGGCCAATGAGCAAGAGTTGAGCTGAACATTCAAACACCCCATATCGAGCCAAACACGTTATGCAAAAGATTGGAATTATTACAAAAAAATCCGACCCCCTCGCCTGGGAAGCCACAAAAAAACTGGCTCAATGGCTCTACGACCAGCAGCGACAAGTCACCATCGGTGCCGAAATCACCTCGGATGTCTCCATTCCCCTGGAGATCGCCGAACGTCGCCCTCAGAATGATGTCCCGGAAGGACAGGAGATGATGGCCGTGATCGGTGGCGATGGCACCTTTCTCGCCGCCTTTCGAGCCATTGGCACCCGCGAAATTCCCATGCTCGGCATCAACATGGGCCGACTGGGATTTCTCACCGAAGTGCCACACGATACCATGCTCTCCACCATGGCCGAGGTGCTCGCCGGGCACTACCGGGTGGAAGTGCGCATGTTGTTGAATGTCAGTGTCTTTCGTCGTGGCGAAGAGGTGCTGACCCATTGTGTCATGAACGATATGGTCCTGCACAAGGGGGCCTTGGCCCGCATGATAGAGTTCCAGGTGGCCATCGACAAACAATTTGTCTTTTCGGCACGGGCCGATGGTTTGATCATTGCCACACCGACCGGTTCGACGGCCTATGCCCTCTCTGCGGGCGGACCGATCCTGCACCCTGGCATCGATGCCCTGCTCCTGACCCCCATCTGCCCGCACACCCTCACCAACCGTCCCATTGTGGTGCCCGGATTGGGGAGCATCAGCGTCACCTTCCCCAGCCGACAGGGGACCGGTCGGGCCAGCGATCGTAGCGAAGAACAGAAAGATCGTCTGCTGACCCTGGATGGTCAGACGGGATTCAATCTGGTGGATGGCGATCGGATTGTGGTGCGCCGTTCGACCCATCGATTGCAGGTGTTGCACGCCCCAAACCGCAACTATTATGGCGTATTGAGGGAAAAATTGCACTGGGGCGAGCAGGTCGGCTCGTAGATCGATCTCCCCCCGACACCCGGACCAACCCCCATCACCAAGGAGTGCCTGCCGTGAGACGGATACGACATATACCCCTGTTTGCCTATCTGCTGTTCATTTACAACGCGGTGGTCTTTGCCAACGGGGTGGTCAGCGACTTTACCCTGGGAACCGAACTGCATGCCTTTCCCATGGTGCTCTCCGGCCCTGTTTTCACGATCAACGTGGGGGAATCACTGCTCATGGTCGGCGTGATCGCCCTCTATGTGGAAATGGCCAGGACGATCCAGGGCGGAACCGTCGTCTTTTATGATCATCTCTTTTCCACGCTGACATTTTTGGGCTTTCTGGTGGAATTTTTGCTGGTGGCCAAGGCCGCCACGGCCCTCTTTTTCACCTTGATGCTCATGGCCCTCCTGGATCTGATCGCCGGTTTTACCCTCTCTGCGGTCACTTCCCATCGGGATGGCGGTTTGTAGCCCGTTTCGTAAAACCCGTACTCATGTTCAAAATTGTTCAAATGCAACAGGAATAAACGCCATGACACCCCTCCAGGAGACCCTCTCCCCCCAGGAACTGGCCGCCCAGGCCGAGACAAAGGCGCGCCAGTATGAACTCGATTACGGGGCCTGCCCCCAATGTATCCTCCGGGCCGTTGGCGAGACCCTGGGTGGCATCGATGATGCCACCATCAAGGCCTCCCACGGACTCAGCGGCGGCGGTGCCCTGTCGGGTCTGGGGACGTGCGGCGCGCTGACCGGCGGACTGCTGGCCCTGTCGGCCCGGTATGGCCGGGAAAAAGGGGCCATGGACAAGGGGCGTTGTCTGATCAACTTCAAGAAATGCCAGGGACTGGTTGACCGTTTCCGCGCGACCTTCGGCGGCATCACCTGCGAGGAATTGCAGGAAAAATTCACCGGTCGCCGCTTCAATCTGTGGCATATCGAGGAATACAAGGCCTTCGACGAGGCCCGAGGCACCCAGTGCGCCGATGCCACGGGAGCCGTGGCGGGCTGGGTGACGGAAGAGATTGCCAAGGCGGGGGGAATGCGGTGAAAACGGCTTCCCGGACCGGGAGATCATCCAGGCCGTGATGCCCGTGATGACGCGCCGCCTCTCGACAGGCGCGTCATCACGAATGGTCTCTACGGGAGTGCCGATGGCTCCGACCTATCCGTTTTCTAGGGCACTCTCCCGGTCGGGATGGTCTGTGCCACGCAGAAAGCCGGAAAAAAGTCATGGATTTTACATAAGATCCATTCCGCGACGGGAAGAGTTCATACTGCGCGTTCTGAATTCGTGGGCTTTGCCCACAAGTTTGCCCAGCGAGGCAAGAAAAAGGTCCGGTGTTTTCGTTCGTCGTTCATTTTGTTAAGGGTTCTGGAAAACAGCTTTTCTATAAAGACATGTCTTTAAAGACATCATCATGTGTGATATACTCTTTCCATGAATTGGACTGTCATCTTTCATAATGCGTTTGACGCTGAGTTTTCGGCGTTGTCGTGTGACGTGCAAGACGCCTTGCTCGCCAAGGTGGGGCTGCTTGAGGTCTTCGGCCCCCAACTTGGGAGACCAAGCGTTGATACGCTGAAAGCTTCAAAACACGCCAACATGAAAGAACTTCGCTTTGACGCCGCCAACGGTGTGTGGCGCGTGGCTTTTGCCTTCGACACTCTGCGGCAAGCCGTTGTCCTTGTTGCCGGTGACAAGTCCGGAGGGAGTGAAAAGCGGTTTTACCTCTCACTGATTGCAACGGCTGACGAGCGATTTGATGACCATTTGGCGCAACACGAGAAAGGATCGTGACATGGCAAGAACATTGGATGAAGTAATTAAGGAATTGCCCCTTGATCGACAACGGAAAATCGAGGCGGAGACAGCGCGCCTCATTGAGGAGGAAATGACGTTGCGCGATCTGCGCAAGGCTCATGCGCTCACGCAAGAACGTATGGCCGAGGCTCTGCATATTTCACAAGATGGCGTGTCCCGAATCGAAAAGCGTAGCGACTTGCTCATCTCAACGCTAAGTTCCTATTAAACAGAATGGCTCATTTTGTCCAATGTTTTGCTTGACCACAGACCGCCGTTGTGGTCATCGGTTGGAACCCAAAAAGTGAACGTACCGCAAACGGAAGGCTTTGCCGTGACCATTCCTGGTTCATACGCTTGCCAAGCGTAGAAAGAGCGAGTGAGTTGCCTCCCCGCCGGTCATGGTGTCAGCACAAAAAGGAGATCCCACTCTCGGTCGTTTTTCCGGTCCGAAAATGGGGGGTGAGGTGAACGCTTACAAAACATGAGGAATACAGATCGTGAGCAATGAATTGTCCTTTGATGCCTTCGAAAAGGAGTGGTTGATTGAAATCCAAGATGGCAGTCCGAACACTGTTGTGCTTGGCAACCGCTTTTCCCGGAAGCTGGTAACCCAATGGCTAGAAATCGGCGAAGACGGCGGATCGCCTGATGACATCACCTACTGCGATGGTACCGGGGATGGCGGTATCGACATTGCTTGCCTGCAACGCAATGATGACACAGATGATTCGACCAATGGCGGCGATACGTGGTATCTGGTGCAAAGCAAGTATGGATCTGCATTCGCCGGAACCAACACGTTGCTGGAAGAGGCACAAAAGCTAATCGACACGTTGGATGGCAAGCGAAACAGGTTGTCCTCCCTTACCGAGGGGTTGGTGGAAAGGTTGCAGACTTTTCGCGGGCAGGCATCCGATAGGGATAGGCTGGTTCTCGTGTTTGCAACGCAGCGACCACTGTCCGAAGCCGAAAAAAGGGTGGTCAAAGACATTCAGGCAATGGGACGTAATCGTCTCGGCGAAATCTTCGACGTAGAGAATATCAGTCTTGAGACCATATATCGCCGTACCCTAGAAGAGCTTAGCCATGTCAATAAGATCCAAGTGTCGATGATTGCTGACTTGGTTTTGTCCGGGGAGGAGATGCTTGTAGGTTCAGTTGGGCTGATTCATCTCTATGACTGGGGTGTCCAAATCCGGCCTTGCCTGTTGACCGGTTTTTGGATGGGATTCCTTGGAACCATCGTTCGGGTGGTTAC
>CAIWLA010000266.1 GCA_903913345.1 uncultured Magnetococcales bacterium
AACTGTTTGATGGCCGCCTGATGGGTAAAGGTGGCCTCCGGTCCCAGGTAGACCACGGCCAGCTTGCGTTCCAGATTGAGCGAGGCGGAGATGATCTCGCGATAGATGCGATGGAGGGCCGCCACCGGCAACGGACCCCGATGCCGGGCCTCCAGGCGGCGATGGATGTTGGCCTCCCGTTCCGGTCGGTAAAAAGAGAGATCCCCCGCCCCCCGTTCCTTCAACTCGCCGACCGCCCGCACCCGGTCCGCCCGTTCCATGAGCAGATCATGGATACGGTCATCAATCCGATCGATGGCCTGCCGCAGTCCATCCAGGGTGGCGGGTGGCTGTTCAGGGTTTGTTGTGCTGGTCATGGATCAAGCCGGGAGGAGGGGGCCGGGGGTTGATAGATAAAATCCACCACAAAACTACCCGATTGGGGTGAAAAGGGCAATGGATGATCAATCTTCTTTGGATTTTCAAGGCGGTTTTGGAGGCGCGAGCAGCCACGGGATCGACCCCCGTTCCGGACTTTTTCAGTCCAATGGAACGGTATTTTTATAATCCAGGATCAATCCTGGATCCTGCTCTGCCTTGACCATCAGGCAATTGCCCACGGCCAGGCGTTCGATCTCCGTCCCCATGAAACAGCGGAAGGCCTCTTCCGGTGTGCACACCATGGGTTCGCCCCGCACATTGAAACTGGTATTCACCAATACCGGGCAGCCGGTCAGGGCGTCAAAACGGGACAAAAGGGCATGGAATCGGGGATTGGTCTCCCGATGGACAGTCTGGATGCGCGCCGAGTAGTCCACATGGGTCACAGCGGGAATTTCGGAACGGGAAACGTTCAATTTTTCAATACCGAAGAGGGCCTGTTCCGGCCCGGTCATGGCGGTTCTGCGCCGGGATCGAACATGATCCACGATGAGCATGTAGGGGCTGTCTCCCTCCAGATCGAACCACTCGTGGACCTTTTCACGCAAAACGGCCGGGGCGAACGGGCGGAAGGATTCCCGATATTTGATCTTCTGATTCAACATTTTTTGCATGACCGGAGAGCGAGGATCCGCCAGGATGGACCGTCCGCCCAGGGCGCGGGGACCATATTCCATCCGTCCCTGATGCCAACCGACCGCCTTGCCCTCCACCAGTGCCCGTACACAGGCATCGAGCAGTGCATCCTCCGTCAGGACGGTAAACCGGGCACCAACGGCCTGCAACCGTTCCTCACATTCGGCCTGGGAAAAGGCGGGGCCTAAATAAGAGCCGGAGAGGGCATCGAGACCCTCACTGAGGGTTCTCGGCTCCCCCAGATGCCAATGATGGGCGGCCAGGGCCGCCCCCAACGCGCCACCGGCATCCCCGGAGGCCGGTTGAATCCAGATCTTTTTGAATCGGCCATCACGGAGAATTTTGCCATTGGCCACCCCATTCAGGGCCACCCCTCCCGCCAGACAGAGGTTGTCCAGGCCCGTCTCTGCCGCCAGATGGCGGGTCAGGCGCAACAGAACCTCTTCGGTCACCACTTGCACCGACCGGGCCAGATCCATCTCCCTTTGGGTCAGCACCGCTTCCGGTCGTCGCGGTGGTCCACCAAACAGGGCAGAGAAACGGTCATTGGTCATGGTGAGACCCACGCAATAATCAAAACAGTCCAGATTGAGACGAAAACTGCCATCCGGTTTGAGGTCAATCAGGTGATCCAGGATGGTCTGGACATATTTCGGTTGGCCATAGGGGGCCAGCCCCATCAATTTGTACTCGCCGGAATTGACCTTGAATCCGGTAAAATGGGTGAATGCAGAATAGAGCAGCCCCAGAGAGTGGGGAAAATGGATCTCCCTGGTGATCCGCAATTCATGGTCGCGTCCAACGGCCAGGCTGGTGGTGGCCCACTCGCCGACGCCGTCCAGGGTCAGAATGGCCGCCTCCCGGAATGGACTGGGATAAAAGGCACTGGCGGCATGGGCCTGATGATGTTCGGTGAAGAGCATCTTGGCCTCACCCGCAAAAGCGGCGTCCATGGCCGATAATTGTGCCAGCAACATTTTTTTCAGGAAGAGTTTTTCCTTGATCCACAAGGGCATGGCGAGGCGAAACGCAGAAAATCCACGGGGGGCAAAGGCGAGACAGGTTTCGAGCAATCGTTCAAATTTCAGGAACGGCTTGTCATAGAAAACCACATAATCCACCTCCGACAGCTGGATGCGTTCTGCCCGCAGACAGTATTCGATGGCCATCCTGGGGAAGCCGGCATCCTGCTTGATCCGCGTGAACCGCTCCTCCTGGGCGGCGGCGGCAATCCGTCCATCCATCACCAGGGCGGCTGCCGAATCATGATAAAAGGCCGAAATACCTAGAATTTTCAATAATCAACGACCTAGAACAGGGTATAAATGAACGGCGCGACGGCCGATCCCTGGGTCAAGACAATCAATCCGCCCAGCAGTATCGAAACAAGCAGAATGGGCAAGAGCCAGAATTTTTTTCTGGCTCTCATGAAGGCAAAAAAATCCAGGAAAAAAGAGATCATTTTTCATCCCGTCAGAAAGGCTGTTTCATGGATTCCGGCTCCGGTCCCGGAGGTTCCCGATGCACCCAATAACTGGGGGCCTCCGGTTGCCATTCCAGATGCAGCGGGCGTCTGCCGGTCCAGCGCATCAGCAGGGCGATGGGGGTCAACACGCCAAAAAAGAGGATGCCCATGACAACCGGCGTGACGATCCGGTTCAAGATCTGGCCGATCTGCCCCCAGACCCGATTGAAGGGAGCCAGCACTCCGGGTACAATAGACGCGGCCAATGCCAGCAGCACGGAGAGTCCAACCGCCCCATGGCGCATCTCTCCCTGGTCCATGATCCATGGCCACAGGGCCACCACACAAGCCGCCGCCGCCATCATCAGTCCAAAGGCCCGATCGGAGGCGGGGGGAACGGGTGTCTCGCGGTGCGGTGGTTCGAGGGTACTCATGATTTCCGCTGCCAGGACGCCAGGCGGCGATGTTTCTTGGCCTCCCGTGCCGGTTGGAAACAGGAGATGTCGCCCGTCCCCCGTTCTGTCCACTCACCAACCTCACGCACCGTCCGAGAATACCTCGTCCAACGATTGGGCATCCACAAACCGCAGCCCCCACTCCTCCAGGGAAGGCGGTTCGGCTTGGGCGATTTTTTCGCTGGCCCAGGCCATTGCATCTTTTGGTTCTCCTCAAATATTTCAACGACACGACATCCATTCAAAATCCGGTGTGTGCGAGAAATTCGGTAACCGTGACAATGGAGGTTCTGCCATGTTTCCCAAGAGAAAGCAAATCCTGCTTGTCCCCCGTCACCAAATAATCAGCCAATCCTTTACTGCAAATCGAAAGCAGATAATTGTCGTAAGGGTCAGGCGAAATATCTAACAAAGGGAGTTTGTCAATAACGTTTGCCAACCCGCGCAGTTCATTGATCAAACGTCCTGCCAGTGCCGGATTGAGACGGTTACGGATTTTTGGGTATCGGGTCACGCGGATCAATTCTTCGGTTTGTGGTGCGGCCGTTAAAAGAGCAAAACGCCCATCACGCCACAAATCAAGCAATTTGGCAGGTTGTGACGTTGGCACCAATAACGCGCTTATGAGTATGTTGGTGTCAAGAACAACCAGCATCAGCCATTTTTTCCTGAAAGTTCTTTGAGCATTGCATTTTTGCCGCTCTGGGTTGCTTCGGCAATGATGGTCTGCAAATCATCGGCGGGAAGATCCGCGAATTTTGCCCGTGCTTCTGTCAGGGTTTGGTCAAACACACGCCATCTGACAGACTCTTCGATAAACTTGGACATGTCGCCTTTTTTCATGCCGCGTTGGGCAAGGAAACAGCGCAAGGCAATATCCGTATCTTTGGAAACGGAAACCGTCCATCTGGTTGTGTTGTCGTTAGGAGATCG
>CAIWLA010000267.1 GCA_903913345.1 uncultured Magnetococcales bacterium
CACAACGCTTTCCATGCCCAACGATCCACCCGAAAGATGTTTACGTCAGACGTTTGTACCAGAGTCGGTCGGCGATGTCCAGACGAAAACAGTACCTCCATGATTCTGCATCGTTTCCTGCCTGGAACAAATTCACCCTGTGCCAAAATCAATCAGCCATTGCTCGCCGTTGTTCCAGTCGTTTACAATGACACCTTGAATGTTGTCTCTACGGTGCATGAGCAGTGCATATGCACTAGGTAAAAAACCACTCCAGAGGCCGACATGCCTTTCAAAAACCGGGAAATCCGCCGCATTCGCGGTCCCATTCTGGCCACCTTCGCCGGGGTTTTGGCCATCCTGATGACCGTGCTCGTCGTCTCGGTACACGAGCTGCACGAGTTGCACGAAGAGGAGACCATTGCCCAAACCCGCCGTACCGTGGCGCAAATTTTCGTCCATTTTATACAGTCTCACAGCGACGAAATGGCGGCCCTTTTGCGATCCATCGCCGGGGATCGCCCTCTTCAGGAGTCATTTCAGCGGCGGGATCGGGCCACTCTGTTGACCGTTGCCCAGGAGATCCAGGCCCGTCTGTCGGCAGAGGGTGTCACCCATTTTTATTTTATTGATCCAGACCGGCGCGATTTTTTGCGGGTCCATCAGCCCGCCGTTTTTGGGGATCGCATCGACCGCCACACCCTGCTGGAGGCGGAAAAGAGCGGCCAGCCGGCCTCCGGGCTGGAATTGGGTCCATCGGGTATCCTGGCCTTGCGCACCGTTCTCCCCTGGCAGATAGAGGGGAAACGGGTCGGTTATCTGGAATTGGGGATCGAGATCCACCATCTGGTGCAACTGCTGCGCCAGGCCTTGGATGTGGAGGCCCATCTGTTGATCGACAAGCGTTTCCTGGATCGATCACAATGGGAGGCTGGGATGACGCGGTTGGGCAGAGGGAAGCAGTGGGAGCGGTTTGCCGATGTGGTCTGGATTGATGATGGTTCGGGTCCACTCTCCCCCGAATTGAACCGCATCCTGCAACAAGACCTGGCGCACATCGTCCACCTGGAAGGGGAAGCACAGGAACACCTGTGGACCGATCATGCCCTCTATTTTTTCCAGCCCATCCTCTCCGTGACGGGAGAAGAGGTGGCCTGGCTCGCGGTGGGCAAGGATGATACCAAAGAGGATACGGCCCGGCGTATCCACCTGCTGACCATTCTGTCGGCCAGTCTGCTGGTGGCCGGTCTCCTGGGTTGGTTTTTGCATCGCCTGCTGCGCACGATGGAAAGGCGTCTCGCCACGGCCGATACCGAATTGCGCCGCAGCGAACAACGGTCCCGGGCCATCCTCGATACGGCGATGGATGCCATCATCTCCACCGATACAGGGGGCCGCATCCTGGAATTCAATTCGGCCGCCGAGCGGATGTTCGGGTTTGCCAAAAGCGCGGTGCTGGGACGGGATATTGCCGAGATGATCGTTCCACCGGAGTTTCGGGAGAGTCATCGACAGGGGATCGCCCACTATCTGGCCTCTGGAGAACATCGGGTACTCAACAAGATCGTCGAGCAGGTGGCCCTGGACGCCCAGGGCCGCCGTCTGCCGGTGGAGTTGGCCATCACGGTGGTTAATGACCAGGAGACGCCCTTTTTTACCGCCTATTTGCGCGATATTACCGAACGTCGCCAAATGTTGGAGTCGCTGCGGGACTCCTTCCTTGTTCTGGAAGAGACCAACCAGAAATTGACGACCGAGGTAGCCGAACACCACGCCACCCTGGCCCGTCTCGAAACGGCCGTGGAACAGGCCGAAACCGCCAATCAGGCCAAGAGCCAATTTCTGG
Organism: uncultured Magnetococcales bacterium; assembly: GCA_903913345.1. Lineage (GTDB taxonomy): Bacteria > Pseudomonadota > Magnetococcia > Magnetococcales > Magnetaquicoccaceae > Magnetaquicoccus. Next base: position 1,826 of record CAIWLA010000267.1, read on the forward strand.
CCACCATGAGCCATGAGATCCGCACCCCGATGAATGCCATCATC
>CAIWLA010000268.1 GCA_903913345.1 uncultured Magnetococcales bacterium
AATCCATTCCATGGCCATGCGAGTTTCTCATCCAGTTCGATGGCACGGCGATAAGCCGCTTCGGCTTCTTCGGGACGTTTGAGATGCTGCTGCAGTAAACCTCCCAATCCATTCCATGTCCATGCGTTTTTCTCATCCAGTTCAATGGCGCGGCGGTAAGCCGCTTCGGCATCATCAAAACGATGGAGATGAATCTGAAATAAATTGCCCATATTGATCCATGGCTGGGCAATTTTTCCATCCAGTTCAATGGCACGACGGTAGGCCGCTTCAGCTTCTTCGGGGTGGTTGACAGAACCTTGCAACATGTCCCCCAAAGAAATCCAAAAAACAACTTCTTTTTCCCCAACGGAAATGGAACGATGGTAATCAGCCTCTCCATCTCGACCATAATTCAGGGGATCAATCGGTAGGTTTCCTGAACGATTCCAATCTATATCGCCTCTTTCATTCATGACCCGGCGATAATCCACCTCGCTATTTTTATCATCTTTAAGAATGTTTTTCAGTTGTTCGAAAAATTGTTTTACGCCAGCCTCATCCCCAAGCATGAGGCTGGCCCATTCTTTTTGTCTTTGGAACAGAACCATCCCGTATTGGCCGAAAAATTGGTCTTTGAAAGACTCGACCTTTTGCCGCTCATTATTAAAAATATTCACCAATTCCCGGCGTTGCCAATCGATCGGTTTTTTCAATAGGTTCCTTTTTTCGTGCTGATCCAGAGAGATGGAAGAACAGAGGCCGTCCAAGAAAATGTCCACCTCTGCCCGGTCTTCGTCCGGTCCCAAAAATTTCTCTATCTCTTTCCACCCAGCAGCCTTGGCATCCTCTGCTCCATCAAACCATGGCCAATACCACTTGTTAGTCAGTTGCAACAGGCTGGCAATGCTCCTCTTGTCGGGCATGGGAATGTCTGACGGTGCGCGCTTGCCTCCCACCCGTACCAGTTCCTTTTCTATCTCCCGCATCTCTTCCGCCAAATTCTCTGGCTCCAACCGACGCGCCATATCCAATAAAACACGAATATAGGGATGATCGCGCCCCCCCAACGGATAAAGGGGTTCGTCGGAATGGAGCAGTCGAGTGGTATAGGGAAGGGTAAACACCGGGGGCAGGGATTCCGGTTGCTGCTTATCATCGGGAGGAGGAATGCGAAACGCACCAAGAATGGCTTCGCTCTCTCGCAAGGCTCTCTGACTGTCGGGATCGTCATGAATATGGACCGGAATGGGGGAAAAGGCGACAGTCAGAGTGTTGCCATACTGGTTGAACGGAATCCTCGGTTCCCCTTCCTCCGGTTTGCGCAGGGATTTCAGGGTTTGGCGCAAACCTTCCCGGTTTTGCTGGTTGATGCCCGAAACCAACACCATGTGGTCCGCCAGATAGCCCAGGGAGAGATCCAGCAACTCCGACAAACCGGTGCGACAGTCGATGAGCAGCAGGTCGATGGACCGTTGGACCCCCTTAATCTCCAGGCGGTACTCTTCCATGTCCTCTCGAAAGAGTTTGGCAAAGGCCCGCCAGCTTTTTTCTTCCGGGTTTTCCCCCGTGCGCCCCCCTTTGGGGGGCAAGGCGTGGGAGATTCCCCGTTCGATCCAGGTAGGAACTGGAACACGCATCTCCTTTTCGGGCAACCCAGCGGGCAGCACCAAAACCGCCCCATTCTGGGGCCACTGGTCGCCCAATATGGACGGCGGACGCAGGCGGCGAAACAGACGACTGGGCGAAGCAAAACCGAACAGCCTGGGATCTTCCTCTGTTTTTTCCTGATAATAAACGGCCAGCAGTTCATGTACACCATACGGGGGCATGTCGCGATCAATGGGGTTTGACTCCAGCAAAGGAGAATAACTCACCCCAGGGGCCGCCAGATCCATATCCACCACCGCCACCACCCGACCCATGGTCGCCCAATAGGAGGCCAAATTGACCAGCAAGGCCGTCCGCCCCACACCCCCCTTGAAGGAGAAAAAAGAGATGATTTTCAATGGAGACTCATCAACTGGTTGTCGGGAAATTTCCCCTGTGCATAACCTGAACTCACCAACTCTGTTATGGATTTTTTCTCACCGGCATTCAAAAAATCGTGATTGACAATCACATGACCGGGCATGGAAAAGCCATTATCCGGTTTGTTCGCCCCTTTCAACTGGACAGAAAGCCCAACCGGACTGGTCTCCACCACCACCGGTTGCTCCACACGCAGCTCTCTCTTTTCAATAATTCCGGCCGCATGTTTTCCCAGATTGGTCAAGCGGTACAGCCCCCACCCGGCCCGCACCACCAGTCCATGGCCCACCAGTCTGCGCAAATGGTTGTTCAGGGAGGCACGGGCGCGGCGCGTCTTCTCCGCCTGGGTACCCTGACCCGTCTCTTCCTGTTGACCCCGTTCAATCGCCTCGCTCATGTGAGCCAACAGACTGGCAGAGGTGACCATACCCTCTTTGTCCAGAAAACGGAGGGTCTGCTCGGCATAGAGAAACCGTTGCTGGGCAATCTCCGCCAACTTTTCTTCCGCCGTCCAATCGGTGTTCATCTCCTGAAGCAGGGCACCCGCCTCCCCAATAAATGCCCAAACCCGATGCCAGATATTCAAGGGATCGCTGGGATTCTCCGGGTTGGCGTAGGAATGGGCCATCCCCGCCACCGCCAGCATGGCCGCGTTGACCACGCGAAAGCCGACACGATCCCCCCGCACCAGGGCCAAGGTCCAATAGTGCCGCAACTCACGGGCCGCCGGGCCAAAAGCAGGCGCATCGCCCTTGAGAATGGCCCTTTTCAGGTGGTCCTGAATGCGATTGACCTCCTGTTCCCATACACCTTCTGCCACTGTGGTTTCTCCCGAACTCCGATGGTACAACGACATGTAAACGTCTGGATGATGTCCTGCCGATTGATCTGCCCGTTTTGTTTCATCCTGAGACCCATTATAGGCCATCCCCCCCTGCATGTCACCCTTTTTCCTTTTATACGTTTACTGGCGTTTATTTCAGTGTGCGCGGCGACCCTTCATCCAACTCCAGATCCAAAATGGCCAAACATTCCCCACAAGACCGCGTACAACCCCCTGTTCCATAGGGTTGAGAAGGAGGAGGGAGGGCATAATCACCCGCCTTGGTCTCAAAATGGTCCTGTCGCCAACGGGCATAGCGTTTTTTCTGGGGCCTGTTGGAGCCACGGGAAAGGGGTGCCCCCTGGGGAATACCCGCCTGGGCAAAAGAGGCCCCTGGCCATTTTTTGGCCTGTTCCAGCAACCAGCAGGCATTGACCACCACCGTACATACCCCCTTTTCGCTCCACTCCTTGCTGGACCTGGCAAAGGGGGCCGTCTCCGTGCTGGCCGATGGCACAAAGAGCCAATCCACCCACCCCTTGCCCTGGAACTGGTCAAGCCAGGAGCGCACCCCCTCAAGAAAATCGATACAGATGACCGTCGTCATCATTCCCAGGCGGGGACCGGCGTAGACAATGGGCAACACGGTCCCCAAACGACCCGGTTCTGCCGCAAAATCCACCTTTGCGTCATTCAGACCCAATTCATGAATCAACCCAGACGCCTCGTCAGGCAGATGGGATCTGCGGATGGTATAACGCGCCAGTTTTTCCATGGTCCATGGCGAAGGATCGCCTCCAGCCATATTGCTTTTAAAAGCGACCTCCTCGCCTCGATAATCCAGCACGACCGTCCGGTTGACCGCCTCCAGGGTGCAGGTTCCGTTTGAAACATGAAAACTCCCGGCCACGGTGAGGATCGGATAACAGGGAGGCGCACCCAAAAATCCCCTCTCACTGGCCCGTTTTTTCTGGGTCTCAAAATGATCTTGCAAGGCCGATTGCAACAACGACAAAAATTTGGGTGGGACAGACAACTCCGGCAGAACCAGCACCAGAACGCACTCCTCCTGGCATCTGGGCAGAATCGATTCCCGGAAATGTTTGGCTTTCTCTCGCCAATTTTTGGCTTTATTATTGTCCTTCAGGTGGAATGAAACATAATGACCGGTATCAGGCGGTTCGACGGCCAGTGGGGGCGACCGTTTGACCGCAAAGGAGAGATTCCGATGAATCGGCCAGACAGCCATTCTGGCTACGGGGACGGAACGGTGCCCCTCCAGTGGGGGAATTTTCTGAATGGCATGATCCATTCTGGTCAACAAATCCCTGGGAAGTTGGAAAAATTTTTTCTGAAATCCGTCCCATTCCGGCACAATGTGGATCTCTTTGAGCCAACGCTCTCCTGGCTTGTTGTAGCGCGGCGTTCCAGATGTCCATGGGGTTTCCTGACGTAGAATCAGGAGATAGGCCGTCCCGCTGATGGGACTTTCCGCCCGGTCACCAAAACGGCGTTTGTCCATTGCAATATGCTGGCACACCTGAACAGAAAGAACCTCCAGAGAGGCCAAGACAAAACAGTATTCGTTGGCAGGAGCAGGGATGAATATCCTCCAATATTCTGGAGGAACAAAAAAAGGGTTCACATGGACGGACAGCCCTCGGTTTGAAAACATCTCTTCTATTTTCTTAAAATATTGAACCAACTGCATTCTACTGGAAGCCGTCATACGGAACAAACTCTTATATCGTCTGTATGTTTCATACAGCGCGACCAGCAGCTCCTTGCTGTCCATGCCAGTCTTGTGTTTGACCAGATCCTGCAAAGCCTCACTGACTTCCGACATCCCTGAACACTCCTGAGTACCTGGCAAGGAACCGTGACGGGGTATCCGTTGGACGACCAGCATACCCTTATGTCGTTCAACATACGCATCAGCATCCAAAAAGGCAACCCCAGCCCTCTTCCCCATGCAAGAAAGAGGACTGAAGAAATCGAGCGGAATGGACGGGGCCTTTGCCTCCAGCCCCATCCGGGGGCATCATTCCCCCGGAACCCCCTGACCGGTTGGCCGGGAAACCGCCACCCCATGCCGGGCCAGAACCCGACAGGCCTCCTGCCAGCCGATGGGATCCTCCCCGCGCCAACGGCGCGCATAATAAACCCGTACCAGGGGATGGAGCTGCCAGGCGGGCTGTCCGCCGTCTGCCACCACCTGCGCCAAACCCGCCTGTTGCAATTCGGTCAACAGGGCCTCCAACCAGGCCGCATCCCGCCCGATCAACCCATGCGCCATGGGGATCTCCGGGCAGACGGTCTGCAAAACCGCCCCCGCCACCGGTCGCTCGAACAGCCCCAACAGACGCAACATGAGGGCATAAGGGGACTCTCCCGGCCAGATGACCCTCTCATAATGGGTCAACAGCCGCTCCAGATGGGCCTCCACCGGACCCGGAACCCACAGGGCAGCCAACCGTTCCTTGTTGGCCATGCTGCCCCCGTAATAACGGGTAATCAGCCGACCGAGCAGGGTCAACAACAGGGCATGGCCGTGCATCTGTTTGACCACCGGGCGAAAATCGGCAAATTTGCCGCGAATCCCCCACTCATGCAGCAGTTGCGTGGCCTCGTTCTCCTTCAGGTTGTCCAGCACCAGTTCCCGGCCAGGACCATCCCGCAGCGGAACCAGGTCGGCCATGGTCTGCCGCGAGGCCAAGAGAACCAACCCCCTTTCCACCGGAACGGAATCCGCCCCACGGCAACCCAACAGACGAACCAGAGTCTGCAACCCCGGATCGGCAAAATGGCCGCCACCCTCACCCTCCTGGGGCAACTGCAACCCTTCCACCCCGTCCAACAATAATAAAAACGATTGGTTGTGCAACCCTCGCACCAGTTGCGCCGCCCGCTCCTCCCCGGTCGCCAACGGGTCAACCGTCTGGCCAAAAAAGGGGAGTGCCTGATCGAAAAAACGCCCGGAATCCCCCTCCCCGGCAAAAGACCAATAAAAGGTTTTGATCCCCCCCGCCGCACCACAACGGTCCGCCCAGTGTTGCAACAGACGGGTTTTTCCCACCCCGGCGGCGGCCATGAGAGAGACCACCACCACCTGGGGATCGGCCAGCCAACCGTCCAGAAGGGCCAACGGTTTTTGCCGTCCCACCCAGGGTTCCCGGTCGGGCAGACGGGAAGAGTCGGCGGGCAGGGGGGAGGGGGGCAACGGCGCAACCGGAACCGCCGCCTCCTCCGCGACCGGGCGGGGCGGGGGCGGGGCAACGGCCACCGGTTGGGCCACAGCGCGACGCCGACCACTCCCCTCCCGCGCCAGACGAGCGGCCTCTTCCGCCTCGGCCAGCAGACGGCGGCGGCGGCGCATCAGGCCGATGAGCAACCCCATCAGGAGAACGATCACCAGGAAAGGGAGAGGTCGATCATTCACCAGGGAGACCACCGCCTGCACCATGGCCATCCAGGAGAGTTCCGCCTCCGGTAGCGGCGCATCGGCCCACCCCATCCCCGGACGGACCAGCAGGGCAAACAGCAACCACGAACAGACAACCCGTTTTATGATGGAAACCACAAACACCGTTATTCCTCCCATGGAAACCCTCAAACTCTCGACGATCGTAGGCTTCATGGCTTCCCACTAAAGCCAGAACAGTTATAAAAATCAATGCGTTGATGATTGTTCGGGGCTTCGCCCCGGACCCCACCAGGGGCGTTGCCCCTGGACCCCATCAGGGGGAATAATTCCCCCTGAACCCCCTGATGGTGGGTTCCACTCAGCCACCCCGCTCCACCAACCAACGGTTGCGCAGAGCACCGGCCTCCGCCCGACGTTGACCATAATCCGTCTGCAGAATCAATTCATCCGCCCGCGACAGAGAGGCCTCGGCCTCTGGATACTGCCGTTCGTCGAGAAAAATCTCTCCCTCCAACAGCCTTCCATCCACCTCCAGGAGGGGCAGGCCCCACCGACGGGCTATTTCCAGGGAACCGGCCAGATCCCAGCGGGCGGCCGGGATCTCCCCCTGCTGATGCAGGATGACGGCCCGCTGATAATAAATGTCCGCCAGCAGCGGCGTCTCCCCGTCCCGCTCCTCGGCCATCCTGGCCGCTTCCAGCAACAGAGTCAGGGCCGAAGCCCCTTCCCCCATCGCCGCCAACACCCGCCCTTTACTGAGCATACTCAATATGATCCAGAGTGGCTGCTGGTTGGCCTCTGCCTGCTCCCTGGCCCGTTCCGCCCGCTCCAGCAACTCGGCCAGAGGGGCCGCCTGCCGTTCCAAAAACAGATCGATGGAGGCCTTCTCGGCCATGCCCATGAATTCCAGAAAGTCCACCGTGATCTGGACCGGAACCGCTTCCGTCTCCCGAAAAATGGCCAGACTCTCCGACCATTCGCCCAACCGATGCAACACGGCGGCCTGTTTGGTCTGCAACAACCAGGTCAAGACCGGCAGGCCATGCTGTTCGGCCCAAAGCTGACCCTGCCGAGCGGTCTCCAGTGCCGTCCGCAGTCGGCCGGTGGCCATTTGCAGATCGCAGAGAGCCGTCGCCGCCTGGGCAACCCCGTGGGGCGCGCCCCGCTCCCTCTCCAGCCGCAACCCCTCTTCCTGTGGTCCCAGGGCCTCTTCCACCCGTCCCATGGCCGTCAGGCAAAAGGTGACCTCGGCCAACAACCAGGCCCGATCCTCGATGGAAAGATCACCCCGCACCGGCGGCGCGCCCCAGCCATTGGGAAAAAATCCGGCCAGCGCAGTCAGGTCTGAACTGTAGGCTCCCCATTTGGCCAGACTGAAATAATCAGCCCCCCGGCGAATGCGTCGCACGAAAACCCCATGCAGGGCCTCCTTGTATCGCCCGGCCCGGCATCCATGCTGCACCGCCCGATAGAGTGGGTCCAGTCCCACCAGACCATCGGGCTGCTCTTTGTCCACCCGCATTTGAAAATAGTCAAACAACACCCCATGGGCCTGGCACAAATGGTTTTCCCAGTCGGGTGTCCGGTCATCGACATCGGCAATCCAGCCGCTGTACTCCCCTTCCAGATCGCCCGCAAAATAGTCCCGCACCAGGGGATGGAGTTGCCAGCCGCACGGGATGGCATAAGGCAACAAAAAGCCCGCCTGCTCCAGCTCATCGACCAGGGTGGCATTCTCGACCAGATTCAATGCCTGCAACGGGTGCGCCAGGGTGGCCCCGGAACGGACCGCCTGCCACTCCTCCTCGCGCATGGGGCGGTCAAACAGACCAAAAAGACGGAGAAAGAGACCATGTGGACTCTCCTTGGGCCAGATCGTCTGGTCATAGTGGCTCAGCAATCGCTGCAGGGGTTCACCCAACGCACCGGGAACCAGCCACTGTTCCACCTCCTCTGGCGTGGGTTGCCACTCCGCCCGTTGCTGGGTGAGCAGACCCCCCAACAAGAGCAGGGAGAGGGGGTGGCCCTGCATCCCGCGCACCATCTGGGGCAGACGGTTCGCATACGGTTGGTCAACCCCCAGTGCCTTGAGCAGTTGCACCCCCTCCCGCTCCGTCAGAGGGTCCAGGCGCAGCTGGCGGCAGGGATCCTCCCCCGCCACGGGCTGACTTTCGGTCGAATCCTCTCCCGGTCCGTGCACCCCACGACGCGAGGTCAACACCACCAGACTGCCGACATGCCTTTGGGTCGATGGCGGGTGACACAGCCGACGCAACAGATGGTACAGCCCCGGATCGGAAAAGGAGTCGGCCAACGGGTCAGCGGGAAGCTCCTCTGGATATTGCAGCCCCTCCACCCCGTCCAGAATGAGCAGGGAGGGGTGGGCGTGCAACAATTGGCTCAAGCGCACCGCCCGTTTTTCCTCACTGCCCGGCAAATGGCCTTCATGACCAAAAAAGCGGAGGGCGCGGGCAAAAAACAGCCCGGAACTGCCCGGTCCGCTGGTTGCGGAGCGGGCATGGGCAATCGAGGCACTCTGAAAAGACCAGGCAAAGACCCGATGCGCGCCACCAAAACGGGGCTGGATCTCATTCAACCAACCCTCCACCAGCGCGGTCTTGCCCATCCCGGCGGCGGCCACACAGGTGACAACCGCCACTTCCGGGTCGGCCAGATGGCGATCCAGTTGCCGCAACAGGGGACGCCGACCCACCAGGGGAACCAGGCTGGCCGGCAGACAGGACAATTCACACTGGGCGGTCGGCTTCTTCTCCCACTGGTCCGGGTGACGTTTGCCTCTCCGGATCCAAACCCACCCCATCAGGGCCAGAAGCGGCACCGCGACAGCGGCCACCGCCACCAGATTGGCCCCCCCGACCCCCCCGGACGACGGATCACCGGACACCGGATGGACCGCCGAAGCAGACGCAGGCGGCCTATCCCCCGGAGTCACCACCGCAGGCCGCGTGCGCCCGGACCATTTTTTGTCGATCATCAACGTCAAGGAGGTCTCGACCGGAGGCGGGGGCAGTGCGATCCGTTCCTCCTGATCCAACAACAAACGAGGGGACGGGGTGGCATCGGTCAACCGTTTTTCCTGGTGCAGGGAGGCGTCATCTGCCTCCCCGGCCGCCCACCCTGGCACCGCCCAGGCCAGCAAACCATAGAGCATACCAACCGACACCCACCCCATCCGTGCGCGCCACGCCAGGAGGGGGGGTGCGGCACCCTTGAGGCCCAAACTCCGCTGTCTTGCGGCAAAACCGCCACCTGTGATGGTTGAAAACCCATGCTTCATGGTTGATTTCCTTACTGAAGGAGCAGGAAAAATAATCGGCCCCGGGGAGAAGTCGGCCCTCTGCCATGGGGTGACAATGACATGGTCTGATGTTTGCTTGCTTTTAATCGACAAGAGCAGTATAGATTGTGGCTCGATTGTTTCGTTTTGTCTATTGAGGATAAGCGAAGTGCCTACCAAAAGAACACTCAAAAGAAAACCGGGCACCACCCGACTGACGTTCGCCGTGGCCCTGTGGGGCGGATTGTGGCTCTCCGGCACGGCCATGGCCGCCTCCATGCACCAGAGTGGCTGTGAAAACCCAACAGAAGATGTGCAGGTCTGCTGGGATGCCATTGGCGATGCCGGTGAGGAGTTCGCTCCCTTCTCAGACGTGCATCTTTTGCCGATTGCCATGGATCGCCAGGGCGATCCGCAGTTATTGGCCGATTACAGTCGCTCGGTCTTCCGGCAATTCCTGCCGAGTGGCTTTGCCGATACGCTGACCCAGGAGTGGTATCCGGCCACCCACCTGGAGGAGGCCCTCTCTCTGGCGCGTCTGCACCAATGGGCATTGACCCTCTGGATCTCGCCACGGGTCCTGCGTGAAAGCTCTCCCACCAGTACCGGCATTGTGGACTGGGATCTCTACCTGATCAAACACAACAAGCTGTTGCGTACCCTGCGGGTGCGGGTGGAATCCCGTCCCACCCGCACCAGCACGGGGGTGGAGACCGGGACCACGGTCGGTGCCCTGTTGTTGGCCACTGGCGCGGTACTCACCCACCCCATCACCTCGGCCGGTGCCGTGGCGGGCACGGTGGCCATGTCCTCCAGCCATCCCCCGGAAGCGGGACGCTCGATGGAACTGATGACCGAGTTTGCGGTACGCCAAGTGTTGACCACCTTCAAATCGCCCATGGAAGGGCTGGAGTCAACCCCCCAACCCTCGCCGATCATGCAAAAGGCGTCTGGATGGGCAGATCAATTTTTTTCTCCCAAATAAGCGAGCAGACGTGTTCAAGACAGTCAAAAATCTGGTATGGGCCTTTGATGCCGAGTGGATCCCCGATCCCAAGGCCGGTCGCCTCCTGTATGACATGGGAGAGGATGCCACAGACGAGGCGGTCATGCGCGAGATGTGGCGGCGGGGTGGGGCCACCGAAGAGAATCCAACCCCCTATCTGAAGACGGTTCTCTGTCGGGTGGTCTCCATTGTCGTCGTGCAGCGTCTGGCCCACAAGGATGGCCGCGTGGCCTTGAATCTGCTGACCCTGCCCCGCGGACCCGCGCTGGCGGCCGAGACGGAGGCCACGATCATCGACACCTTTCTGGAGGCCATGGGCGAACGCCACCCGCAACTGGTGGGCTACAACTCTCTGGGGGCCGATTTGCGCATCCTGGTGCAGCGGGCCATCACCCTGGGGTTGAGTTGTCCCAAGTTTGCCTTGCGTCCCAACAAACCCTGGGAAGGGGTGGACTATTTTGCCCGTGGGGGCGAATCGCACCTGGACCTGAAGGATTATGCCACCCCCGGCTGGGGCAGTGGTTCGCCATCGATGCATGAACTGGCGGTCTTGTCCGGCATTCCGGGCAAAATGGAGACCCATGGGGATCAGGTGGCCCAACTGTGGCTGGCGGGTCGACTGGACGATATTATTGCGTATAATGAATGCGATGCCTTGACGACCTATCTGCTCTGGCTGCGAATGGCCCATTTTGCCGGCCATTTCAACCGGGCCGACTATGCGACGGAGCAGGAGCGGCTCTGGCAACTGATCCAGCAGGAGTCCGCCCAAAAGCCCCATCTGGCCCAGTTTGGTGCGGTATGGCAGCAGTTGGCCGGGGAGAACCATCCCCAGCCTCTTCCTCCCCAATCCCTTTAGCAAACCGGACCAGAGCCAAAACCCATGGAAGAGGATACCCTCCCCCCCGACAAGGCCCGTGTCATCCGTTTGCTGTTGGCAAAGGAGGGACGGGTCATGGTCTGCCTGGATGCCACGCAGAGAGGGGTGGAGGTGCCCAGGCGTTTTGGCACCGACCAGGGGTTGATGCTGGTTTTCAACAAAACCATGCCGCAACCGATTGAGATGTTGCCGGACTGTATCGCCTCGGAACTGCGTTTTGGCGGCATTCCCCATTATTGTGTCATTCCCTATACCGCCATCTGGAGTGTCTTCAACCCCGACAGCAACCACGGCATGGTCTGGCCGGATTTCATGCCGGAGGGGGTCCGTTTTCCCCATCATGTGATACCGCTCTCCCTCGAAGATGAGATGCCGAAACCCTCTCCCCAGGCGGAACGGGCGATCGAGGTTCCGGCGGCGGATCCGCCTGAACCGGAACGGAAAGGTTCCCCCGTTTTTCAAGTGATTGATGGCGGGGGCAGTCAGGCGTCCGTTGGCGAACATCTCGCCCCGGCCGATCCCAAGACCCGCCGATCCCATTTGCGGCTGGTGGAGTAGGGGGCGGCAAACCGTTCCTTGTGTGATCAAACCGAAACCCTGGGGGGCATCCCTCAGGGTTTTTTTGTCTTTCCCTCCCCGGCGACCGATCGTCCTACAAAAAATGATTATTGTCAATTAATTTTCCTCGGTTTTCCGCCATTCTCAAAAAATCGGATACAAGAAATTATCTGATGACTTGATCCGATTCTTTGATACATTTGTAACGGACTGTGGATCTATCCACATTCTGGCAGAAAACAGGGGAGG
>CAIWLA010000269.1 GCA_903913345.1 uncultured Magnetococcales bacterium
CCCCCCCCGATGTACACTTCGTTGCAATCTTGATTTTGATGACTTTTTTAATCAAAACTTTGAAAAATTGATAATTACTTCCGTATAACCAGCACTGGAAAACGGATGGATTGCCATCGCCCAAGTGACATATCCAGACCATCATAAACACATTAAAATACCGGGGGAAACATGAAAGTTTTGATTTGTGATGATTCGGCAGTCGTTCGTGCACTCCATAAAAGGGTAATTGAACCCTACGGGGCTGTGATAACCGAAGCCACCAACGGCATTGAGGCTGTTGACCTGTTTAATCAGACCATCCACAACAATGACCGGTTTGATCTGATTTTAATGGATCTGCGCATGCCGGAGATGGATGGCCAAGAAGCCCTGAAGAAAATCCGTATGATCGAGAACAGCGTCCGGGCCTTTTCCCTGACCCACTCAAACCGTGTCATCATTATCATGTTGACAGCGGTTGACGACCCCATGCACCTGGTGGAAGCGTATACACGAGGAGGATGCAATGGGTATGTTCTCAAGTCCGAAGATCCCAGCGAGTTACTTGGAAAATTAAAAAAATTCAATTTGATAGGCTGATTTCCATCCCGGTCAAGATCCCTCCTGGTCCGGCTTGAACAACCAGTAGGCGTTGCGACCGGAGCGTTTGGCAATGTACATGGCATGATCGGCATTGCGCAGCAACACTTCCCGATCCATTCCATCATCGGGACAAAAGGTGATCCCGATGCTGCCAGAAATCTGGACCTCATCGGGGGTCAACCGGAACGGGGTGGCCAGTTGTTGCAGGATGTTGTCCACCACCCGTATGACACTGCCTGCATCGGCCACATCGAAAAGGATCATGGTAAACTCGTCTCCTCCCAGGCGCGCCACCGTATCGCTCTTGCGCACGCACCCCTGCATCCGTTGGGCCACCTGTTGCAGCAGCTCATCCCCCGCCTCATGGCCAAGGGTGTCATTGACCCACTTGAAACGATCCAGATCAATAAACAGCAGTGCCAACCGCTTTTGTTGTCGGGCTGCCAAGGCGAGGGTCTCGTCGAGACGTTTGAGAAACAGATTGCGGTTGGGCAGATCGGTCAACAGATCAAAATGGGCTTGATGGCGAATCTTTTCCTCGGCCTCCTTGCGCTCGGTAATGTCCCGGATCACCGCCGCAAAAAAGGGCACCCCATCCGTTTGCCATGTGGAAATCGACAGTTCCATGGGAAATTCTTCGCCGTTTTTGCGGAGACCCTGCCATTCCAAGCGGTTGCCCATGGAACTGTCCTGAAGATCCCGCCCGCTCTCCCGGCCTCCAACGCGGGAGCGTATGCGATAAAACTGGCGAAAAAAGGGGGCCTGGAAATTTCTTGGGATGAGCAGAGCGATGGATTGGTCAAAAATCTCCTGTTCCGTATAGCCAAAAATTTTTTCCGCCCCCCGGTTCCAGAAGTGGACCATGCCATCCGGGCAGACGGCGACGATGGCCTCGGAGATGGATTGGGTCACCATCCGAAACCGTTGTTCGCTCTCCAGCAGGGATTGTTGGACCCGCTGATTTTTCAGCCTGTTGAAATACCCGTCTGCGTGATAACGGAGGCGGGCCAACATTTCCACCGCATCCGGCAATTTGATCAAATAGTCGTTGGCCCCATCCCGAAAGGCCTGTGCCTTGGATTCCGACTGTTCCAGAGAGGACAACAGGATGATGGGAATATGGACAAAACGGTCCATCTCTCGAAACCGTTTGAGCAAGGTCAGCCCGTCCAGGTCGGGCATGATCAGGTCCAGCAGAATGACCGCCGGATCCTGCGCCTCGGCCATCGCCACGGCGGCATGGGGATCGGTACAACTGACCACCGTCATCTCTTGATCCTTTTCCAGCATCCGTTTCAGC
>CAIWLA010000270.1 GCA_903913345.1 uncultured Magnetococcales bacterium
AAAAAAAACGCGTACAGCCCATCACAGTGACTTGCAAAACACACGCAACGGTTATAGACTCCGCCCGGTTGTTGCGTCCTGTTCGTCTAGTGGCCTAGGACATCGGCCTTTCACGCCGGTAACACGGGTTCGATTCCCGTACGGGACGCCATTTAACCATTTGAAAAACACAAAAAAATAACTGAAAAGCCAATAAATTCACTATTTGTTGGCTTTTTTTGTGTCTATGCGCCAGCAGCGCGTACAGGGACAGGAACAGGGGGTGTCAATGGGATGGGACAGGTGGCGGGACCGGAAGCACAGACGGTGGAGCCGGTTGGCGCATCTCCTGAGTGGGGGGTTGGTAGTAGACCGGGGCAGGAGACGGTGCAAATCGATTGATTGCGGTCATCCCCCCAAGGATGGCAATCCCCGTGACAATCACCCATTTGATGATCTCCACTTTGGCGGATTCAATATCTTTGCGCAATTCCGCTTTTGCAAGCTCAATCTCTTTTTCCAGACGAAGCACATCCCCCTTCGTTGCCAAATCCTGAAGCCGGGACTCCTCCACCCTCTGGAATGCGCCACAAATAGCCTTTGCCTGAGCTTCCGCGTGGGCAGATGGAATACCAGCGGTCTCCAATTCCCTCATAAAGGCCAGCGTGTCAAACGGCACGGCGATACTCATGGCGGTTTCCTTCTCCTGAGTGGACATACCCATACTGTATCGCACCAGGGCGGGGGAATCAACCGTCCTCTACATCTGTCAGGATGGCGCAACCAGCCTCCGTCCCATTTTACCGTCATTCCCCAAACGGCTGAATCCACCCTCCTCCCAACACCCGGTCCCCCGCGTAAAAGACACAAGCCTGTCCGGGTGCAATGGCCCGTTGCGGAGTGTCGAATACCACCTCGGCCACTTGGCTTCCCAGCGGTTTCAATAGACCCGGTTGGGCCTCGGCGGCGTAACGGATCTGTATCTGAACCCGTTTCTGTAACGCTAAAGGTTCATCTCCCAACCAGTTGATCTCCTGCACCCGCAACACCTTCCGCCACAAGGCATCCTCCGGGCCGACAACCAGTCGGTTGCCAACGGCTTCAATCGCCACCACATACAACGGTGCCGCCGAGGAGACACCCAAACCCTTGCGCTGGCCGATGGTGTATCCCCCCAGGCCACGATGCAGACCCAACGGGTTGCCCGCCCGGTCAACAATGGGACCGGGTGCAAACAACCCCTCCCCCGACTGGGCCAGAAAGGCGACTGTGTCGCCGTCCGGTACAAAACAGAGATCCTGGCTCTCTCCCTTGTGGGCCAAATGCAGCCCGAACCGTTCGGCCTGCAAACGGGTTTGCTCCTTGGTCATCGCCCCCAGCGGAAACCGCAGATGACGCAGTTGATCGGCCGTGACGGTAAACAGAAAATAGGATTGATCCTTGTGGCGATCCGCACCCCGCCAGAGTTCTGGACCGGATGGACCCTCGGTGCATATCGCATAATGGCCCGTGGCGAGAAATTCCGCCTCCAATGCCTGCGCTTTTTTTAACAGATGGGTAAATTTCAGTCGCTGATTGCACCGAATGCAGGGATTCGGCGTCTGTCCGGCGGCATAGGTTGCCACAAAATCGGCCACCACCGCCGCGCGAAATTCCGCCTCCAGATCGACGACAAAAAAGGCAATCCCCAACCTCTGCGCCACGCGACGGGCATCATCGAGATCCTCGGTGGCACAACAGGTTCGACGGGCAGCATCTCCCCCCTCCCCGCTCCACAACCGCATGGTGAGACCAATGACCTCATACCCCTGCTCCAGCAGACAGGCCGCCGCCACGGAAGAATCCACCCCCCCGGACATGGCAACGGCAACCCGTTTTTTGCGCTGTCCTCCCGCAGACATGGGGGAATCCACCGTCAGGGCGCGAAGGGGGCAACGTCCACCCCCGGCGGTCTGCCGAGCACCAGCGCGCAGATGACCTCTGCCGTG
The DNA here is from genome assembly GCA_903913345.1 of uncultured Magnetococcales bacterium. Lineage (GTDB taxonomy): Bacteria > Pseudomonadota > Magnetococcia > Magnetococcales > Magnetaquicoccaceae > Magnetaquicoccus. Next base: position 1,968 of record CAIWLA010000270.1, read on the forward strand.
ATGGGGGTCAGCAAAATACCATTGCGGTAGTGGCCGGTGGCAAAAAACAGTCCACCCAATGGACCCGCCCCCAACAGAGGCAGATTGTCCCCGGAGGCCGGACGCAGGCCCGACCAGGTCTGGTTCAACCGGGCCTGGCGGAGAGCAGGCACCAGTGCCATGGCCATGCCGGTCACCTGGTGTACGCCTTCGCAGGTCACCGCCTTGTCAAACCCCCGATCCTCCAGGGTCGAGCCTAATAAAACCCGTCCATCGCTCCTCGGCACGATATATCCCTTGAATCCATAGACAATGTGCCGAAAAAAGGCCGGTCGGGTCTCCAGTTGCACAATCTGGCCCGCCACCGGTTTCAGGGTGGTGCGCAGTCTGGGCAGACCCTGCAAGCGGGTGCTCCAGGCCCCACCCGCAATCAAAACCGCCCCTGCCGACAAGCGGCCTTTCTCGGTTTCCACCCCCACCACCCGATCCCCGGAGACCGCCAGCCCCAACACCTGCACCCCATTCAAGAAGACTCCGCCCAGACGTGCCACCGCCGTGGCCAGGGCACGGGAGAGCCGCTCCGGGTCCACCTGATGGTCATCCGGGTAATAGTTGGCCCCCACCATCGTGGGAGCCAGTGCCGGTTCCAGGCGCAACGCCTCCGCACGATCCAGTATCTCCACCCGCAACCCCCGCTCCAGCATCCATTCCACCCGTCCCACCGCCAGGCGACCCTCTGCGGGATCCAGAGCCACCTCCAGGACACCGGAGGTTTCATGACCAATGGCTATCCGGGAGAGAGACTCCAGTTCGCGCACATAGTCGGGAAAGAGCTGCCGACTGGCCAGACAGAGTTCAAAAAAGGGACCGGCACCCGACACTTCCGATTGCGCACCCAGGATACCCGCCGCCGCAGCGGAAGACTCTGCACCCGGCAGGGCACGCTCCAACAGGGTGACCCGCAACCCGGCCTCCAGCAGTCGATGGGCACAGGCACACCCCATCACCCCCGCACCGACAATCAAAACATCCGGGTTCACGATGATTCTCCCAGGTTCAAGAGCAG
>CAIWLA010000271.1 GCA_903913345.1 uncultured Magnetococcales bacterium
CTGGAATGGGGCAAAAATTTCCAACAAAAACCAGCGGGAGGTCCATGCCGGTGATCTGAGTCGGAGGATGTCTGCTGGACAGCGTCGAGGCGGCAGAAAGAATGGAGGAACAGATCATTCACACCCTGTTGCTGGCCGCAGTCAAAACAGACAGCGTGGATGGCTTGCGTAAACTGTTGCGACAACTGACCGCATGGCAGAAGAGAGAATCGGGCAATCGGGTGCGATTGGGTCAATGGGTGACACACATTCTGCAAACCAACCGGGAAGAACAACTCCGTGATGCGATGACCCTCAATCTGGTCTCCCTCGGTTGGCACGCAGAGGAAATCCATACGATGACTGGTTTTTCCGTGCAACTGGACACCCGCAATGCACGGATCTACCAGACCTGTTTTAATTTCTCGGGTACCCGTTCTGGATGCCTTTTGTGATCTGTTTGATCTTTCCCCACGCGTCCAGTGGCGGGAAGCGTTGAGAATCCAGGCTTTGCCACTGATCCCAGAGAGAATCACGCTGATTGACCCCCCATTGTGGCAAAAGACGGAGGCAGCCTTTGCCCGTGGCAATCCCAGTGACGCGGAGCACTGGACCGCCGCCGCGTTGATCATGCTGGATCTCTGGTTGTGGTTGGGATTCGAGACGACGGCATGGGCAAAAAGCCCTTTCGCGGCACTGGTTCAGTTGACTCAGGCGTTGGAACATCCTGCTCTCCGGGTGGCACATTGCCTCAGGGATATCATGATGGGCAACGAATTCCGGTTGCAAGACCTGGATGCCATGATACATTCGCCCAAACCGGAATATGAAAGGCTGTTTCAGGAGGCATTCCGGGTTGATTCTCCAACAAAAAAAGGTAAAATAAAATGAATACAACGGTCTCCTCCAATAAAAACCTGATGGAGCAAGTAAGACGTATCCTGGATGAAGCCAAGGAAGCCAGCATTGATGTCATCATCAAAATGGAATTCCAGCGCACTCAGGCCGAGGCGTTGACCAAAGCCGCCGGGGATGCCCTGGCAGCGCGCCGCATGGCCTTGAGTTCCCGTGATTTGTTGCCCTTTTCCTTTTCCAGGTCCGTTGCCAACCGTCTGGCTCTGAAAGCCGGAGCCGTGACCGCGCAGGCACGCAAGAGGCTGGCGACTGCGGAAACCATAGCCTTGGCGCAGATTAAAAAATACGGTCTCACCTCCCTGGAACCCTTGTTGAGTAATGATATTGTCCGCCAGGTTCTGGACAAGATGGCCCCAGCCTCCCAAACCCATGGCCAGAAGGAATGGAGACCACGGCAATTCTGGACCTCACGTTCCATGCCGTTAAGCATGACCAGGGATGAGTTGAACAAATTGTCCAGGGAGATGCCGAACATCAAGTCGGTGCATCTCAATCGGACCCTCAACATTCCCACCCTGGTGGAAACCAAGGTGCTGGAGATGGAAACCAATAACATTCTCTCTGCCACCTGGGGCCTGGAAAAAATCAGGGCACTGGCGGCCTGGGGTGCGCACGGGGCCTATGGGGAAGGGATCCTCATCGGCTTGCTGGATACAGGAGTGGACGACTCCCATCCAGACCTGGTGGATAAAGTGTCGTTTTGGGCAGAGTTTGACTCCCTTGGCCAACCGGTGCAAGGGTCCAAACCCCATGATTCCGACCAGCACGGCACCCACTGCGCGGGCACCCTGGTGGGCGGTAAACACTCCGGTCGTTATATCGGCATTGCCCCCAAAGCCAAACTGGCGGCCGGATTGGTTCTGAATGGCAAAAAGGGTGGCACGGATGCCCAGGTGCTGGCCGGTATTGACTGGGCCGTGGAACAAAGGGTGGACATTATCAGCATGTCCCTGGGCGGTCTGGTGATCGACGTGGAAACCCCACCCACCTATACGGATGCCATTCTGAGTTGTATGGAAGCCGGCATTCCCCTGGTCGCCGCCATCGGCAACGAGGGGCATCAAACCTCTGGATTGCCCGGTAATGATCCCTTGGCATTCAGCGTGGGGGCCACGGATCCATCGGATCGGATCGCGGGATTTTCCGGTGGACGCACCCAGATCATCCGGGAAAGTGATGTGTTTCCTCCAGATCGGTTGCCCATGTCCTACTCCAAGCCGGACGTATCCGCCCCCGGAGTGGGCATTCATTCCAGTGTGCCCGGTGGCGAGTGGAAGGTATTCAGCGGCACATCCATGGCCACGCCCCATGTAGCGGGGGCCATGGCCCTCCTGTTGAGTGCCACGAACATCAAAGGTGGAATAGACGGATATGAAAAGGCTTTCCTGATCCAGAATCTCATGACCAGCTCCGTGGAAGAGCTGGGAGAATCGGGTCAGGATCATCGCTATGGCTTTGGTCGCGTGGACATATTACGGGCTATTGATTTTGCGCACAATCTCGGTTACAAGTGATCCATGAACAACACCTACTGCGATCCCGCTCTCGCGGCATGGCTGCGCGATGAGGGCGATGACATCCGCGAAGTGATCGTTGAGGCCCATCTCCCCCAGAGGCAAATTCTTATGCGCCTGGGGGAGAAAGGCCGCATGGTCCCTGATCGGATGGTCTCGGCCTCTCCACCGGCAGAACGGGTGCGCCTGTTGGAAGAACTCAATCACTTTCTGGCTGGTCAGATGCATCTGACCACCACCGTTCTCAAGGCCGCCGGGGCCATTGCGGTGCGGGCCTCCGGGGAGGATGTGCGGCATATCCTGGAACATCCCATGGTCAAAGCCATCCGTCCCAACCGAAAATTATAGACCATCGACACCCCTTATCCACCGGCATCCGTTCATCTCCCGGTTTCTTGCCTTTGCCAGCCAGTCGGAATAGCGAGGGATGAATGCGCATATTACAAATACGGTTTAAAAACCTGAATTCACTGGTCGGTGAATGGCAGATTGATCTGACCCATCCCCGTTTTGTCTCTGATGGCATCTTCGCCATCGTCGGACCAACGGGTGCGGGCAAGACAACCCTCCTCGATGCCCTCTGTCTGGCCCTCTACGGACGTACCCCCCGATTGAACGCCGTCACCAAAAGCAGCAATGAAATTCTCTCTCGACGCACCGGCGACTGTTTTGCCGAGGTCACCTTTGCCACCCAGGCCGGGCGTTTCCGGTGCCACTGGAGCCAACACAGGGCACGTCAAAAGCCGGATGGGGAGCTGCAACAGCCCAAACATGAACTGGTCGATGCCGATACCGGACAGATCCTCGACACCAAAATTCAGGGTGTCGCCGAAAAGGTGGAGGCCATCACGGGGATGGATTTTGACCGGTTCACCCGCTCCATGCTCCTGGCCCAGGGGGAGTTTGCCGCCTTTTTGCAGGCCGCACCCAGGGATCGGGCCGAAATACTGGAGCAAATAACCGGCACCCGCATCTACAGCCAGATCTCCATGCGCGTCCATGAACGTTGGGTCGAGGAGGGCAAAAGACGCGATCTGCTGATCGCCGAACTGGCCGGTCTGCCACTGCTCAGCGCGGAAGAGGAGGCGCAACGGCGCACCAGACTGGCACAAACCATTCTCCAGGAGGGGGAATGCACCCGGCAGATTGCCCAGTACCGTCTGGCAATGGTCTGGCTGAACGGCATGGCCGGACTGAAGCAGGCGTTGCAGGAGATGGAAGCAGAGCATCAGGCGTGGCAGGTGCGCCAGGAGGTCTTTGCCCCCGCCCGCGCCCGACTGCAACGGGCCATCCGGGCACTGGAACTGGCGGGCGACCATGCCGGACTGACTGCCTTGCGCCACGCCCAGGAGCGAGACCATCGTGACCACGATCACGGTCTGACCGAACAGCCCACTCATGCGGCCGCCGTCCAGCGGGCAACGGCATCCCTGCAACAGGCCAACGCCCTGCGGGAGCAGCAGAAAGAGGCCCAAAAGGCGGCGGCTCCCCTCCTCCAGCAGGTACGCACCCTGGATCTGCAATGGCGCGAACGGGAGCCCCCCCTCCAGGCCGCAGATCAGGCCGTTGCCGAACGGGAAAAGACCCTGGGCACGCTGCGCCTCCAACAAAATGCCGCCGACAAGGCGTTGGCACAAACCACAAAGAGTCTCGACGAACTCACGCAAAAGCGGACCGAGACCCAGGCGGACGAAGCCCTGGTGGCCCACCTGACCGCCATTCTCAGCCGGTTTGAGGCGGTCAAAACGGTCCATGCCCAGCACCACAGCCATCGTGAAGCGGTCAACGCGGCCAGAAACCAGGTCACCCAGGCCACCCGGATCTGGCAGAAAAACAGTGCCCATCAGGCTGCCCGCCAACAGGATTTTGCGACCATCCAGGGAGAATATGCGCAGGCACAAACGACCATCCAGGCCATTCTGGGCGAGGGCGATTTGACCGACTGGCATCACCGCCTGTCGGCCTTGCAGGCCAGAAAAACCGGACTCCACCAGATCAGCGCGGCGGTCCAACTCCAGGCCGAGTCCAGGCAACAATGGAGCGAATGGAGCCATCGCCAGGAGAGCCTCCAGGCCGAACAGACCGCCCTCGCCGCCGCGCTCCAGGGGCAACGGACGCGACAGACCGCCCTGGAGCAGGAGAGGGAACGGTTGGAGAGAGAACTGGCCCTCCTCCACAAAATCCAGGCGTTCGAGGAGGCCCGGCATCATCTCCAGGATGGGGAACCCTGCCCCTTGTGCGGGGCCGAGGTCCATCCCTTCGCCATCGGCAATCTTCCCATTCCCGATGCGACCGCCCACACCCTGGAGACCATCCGGGCAGAGCTGCAAACGGCCAGTGAGGCGATTGCCCATATCCGGGTCAAACAGGGGGAGGTGACCAAAGATCGGGAACATCTGACCCTCCGTCAGCAGGAGTGTAGCGACCGGATAACGGCCACCGAGACCCAGATCACCCAAGGCTGCCAGACCCTCTCCCTGGAGGCGTCCCGCCCCCGGTTGGCGGCGGCATTGTCGCCTCTGCAGGCCGAGAATGAGGCCGAACTGGACCGGGTGACGGCGGCGGTACAAGCGGCGGAAAAGTTGGAAAAAACCGTGGGTTCATTGCGCAAATCACTGGAAAATAACCGGGAGTTGCTCGCGGTGTCGGAACGCACGGTGCAGGAGTCCGCCCAGAAAAAGGCCCTCGACGAACAGTCACTCGAACGGGTCAGCGCAGAGGCCAGAGGGCTGGAGGCCCGACTCCAGCAGGTATTGGGCGAGGCACAGCAGGCGGTCTCCGGCTACGGGATTCAAACCGTATCGGTGGATCTTCTGGATCGGGTGGGTGCCGAGTTGACCGCCCGGCGGAGTCAGTGGCTGGCGCGGCAGCAGGAGAGTCAACGTCTGGAACAACAGATCACCACTCTCACGATGCAAAAAGCGCATCGACAGGAGCAGATTCAAGCCTCTGAAACCGAGTTGCTGAGGCAAAAAATCCTGCGGGGCAACCTGCAACGCGAGCGGGATGCCCTGCGCCAGGAACGCCACCAACTGTTTGGTGATCGCCATCCTGACCAGGAGGCGCATCGTCTCGCCATGGCGGTGGAGGCGGCAGAAACAGGGGTCGAGGTGGCCCAGCAGACCGTCCTGGCGGCCTCCCAGGCACTCGACCGGCTGAACGACCGACTGGCCACACTGGAGCAGGCGTTGCGTGACCGGTCCGAACCATTGCACAGGGCAGAAGAGACCTTTCTGGTCCGCCTGCCGGGGTTGGGCTTTGCGGATGAGGCAGACTATCTGGCCGCCTCTCTGCCCGAAGAAGAGCGGACCATTCTGCTCCAGCAGGCAGAGCGGTTGACAAACGAACAGACCGAATGGACCGCCAGAAAACGGGACAGAGAGATGCAGTTGGCAAGTGAACAGGAAAAGCGGGTCACGGACCAATCCCGTGGGGAACTCGACGAGGCAATGACCCTTCTGGTGGCCGAGCAGAACCATCTGCAACAGGAGATGGGGGCCATTCGGCAAACGCTGACCGCCAATGACCGGCTGCAAGAGAGGCTAAAAGAGCAAACCAACGCCCTGGAGGCGCAACGGCGGGAGTTTATCCGCTGGGATGGATTGCGCGAACTGATCGGCTCGGCCGATGGCAAAAAATATCGCAACTTTGCCCAGGGGCTGACCTTTGAGGTGATGATCGGCCATGCCAACCGGCAATTAATGAAACTGTCAGACCGCTACCTCCTGATTCGGGATCCTCTGCAACCCCTGGATCTCAATGTGATGGACAACTATCAGGCCGGAGAGATTCGCTCGACCAAAAATCTGTCAGGCGGTGAAAGTTTTATCGTCAGCCTGTCGCTGGCCCTGGGGCTGTCCCACATGGCCAGCCGGCAGGTACGGGTCGATTCCCTCTTTTTGGACGAGGGCTTTGGCACCCTGGATGAGGAGTCGCTGGAGACGGCACTCGAAACCCTTTCGGGGTTGCACCAGGAGGGTAAACTGATCGGCATCATTTCGCACATTCCGGCCCTCAAGGAACGCATCCAGGCCCAGATACAGGTCATTCCGCAGGCGGGCGGCACCAGCATACTCAGTGGACCGGGATGCGGGAGGAGCGGGATCAAAGCGGAAAAAGGCTGATCCGACCTTCCCCACAACCTGGGAACGGGAATTGCATTCACGCCACTCATCACTATGGCAGCGATGCCAGGCTCCCAAGCCAATACGCTCAGGATGGGGAAGAGATGAATGACATGAACCAACAGGGATTGACTCTGTTGCCGGGGGACCAAACGGAAGCATCGGGTCAAAACAGGCGTCAAGCCAGATCAAGGCCTTGCCAACGCCCCATGACCACCGCCCTCGTGACGGGTATTTTATTGGTGAGCGGTGCGACCATCGGTCTGAACGGATGCGTCTTCCCGCAACTGGTGGCCATCGATGGGCCAAGCCTGGACGATGCCCGTCCCGCCCCGCCTTCCCCGTTGTCCGAACCGGCCACTCAGGCCGCGACCGTTATTTCCAGCCTGGATTTCCTGGAAACCGACGAGGGGATGCGTATTTCCCTGGGCAGTGACGGCCCGTTGCCATACCAAGTGTTCAGTCTGGATGCCCCCCCCCGTCTGTTGCTCACCTTTGCCGGGGTCCGCCTGGATCCCACGGTACAGCCCAGGCAGATCGAAGGGCCGGGGGTGGTCGGGCTGTTTCCCACGGAAGGGGATGACCATTCCAGCCAGTTGGAGATTGTGTTGCAGGCGATGGCGGAGTATACCGTTCGGGAACGCCCGGATGGTCTCGATTTTACCGTCCTCTCCCCGATCACCACACCGCTGGCCGGGGAGACGCCGGGTGGCCAGGAACAGTCCGTTCCCGCAGAGAGACACCTTGAAACGATTAAAATCTCTCGCCATGCCGCCGGCACGGATATCCATCTGCGCGGCGTTGGTCCCATTCCCGACCCACAGATTTTTCGCCTGCAGGATCCGCCGCAGTTGATTCTGGATTTTGCCCATGTCACCGGTCCGGCCTCCAGTCGCGATTGGACCGTCTCCTCCCCGGAAATAACCGGTGTGCGCCTGGCCTCCGAAGCCCAAAAAAGCCGTCTGGTGATCGGCCTGACCAATCCGCAGGTCCGGTTTCGTCTCGACCGGGATGAGGCGTTGCCCGTTATCCATTTGACAACCACCGCCGAAAAAACGGCAGCGGAACCCCCTCAAGTGCAAGCGGTTGTCTTCACCCAGAGCGGCACCACGGGCATGATTGCCATTCAGACCACGAGCGATGCGGTGGTATTGGACAGTCGTCGGGAAGACAAGGTGCTGACTGTCACCTTGAAAGAGACCCGCCTGTCCGAAAAACTCTCCTACAACGGCACCGGGGGATACCGCCAGGATGTACAGAGCTTTGGTGGCCCGGTCAAAACCATTGACACCTATGCGGAAGGCGAGAATACCCAGGTGGTGGTTGGCCTCGGCAGCCCCACCGATCGCTATGAGATGATACAACAGGGCAAGACGGTCCTGTTGCAGATAAAACCGGCGGAAATGGCGGAAAACGGCACCGAACAGCCGGTTTATACGGGTGCCAAGGTCTCCATGGATTTCAAGGAGATCAATATTCACAACGCCCTGCGCATGTTGGCCGAACTCAACCATCTCAATCTGCTCATCTCCGATTCGGTCAAGGGGACGGTGACCATGCGCCTGGTCGAAGTCCCCTGGGATCAGGCTTTGGATCTCATTCTGGAGACCAAGGGATTGGGCAAGGTGTTGCAAGGTAATGTGTTGCGGGTCGCCCCTTTGGCCGAACTGCAACGCATTGCGGATGCCAAGTGGCAGGCCAACGAGAGCAAACAGACCCTGGAGCCTATCGTCACCGAAATGATGCCGATCAGCTTTGCCAAGGCATCGGAGGTACGGGATCTGCTCCTGGACAATAATCCAAAGGGCACTGGGACCGGGATGGGGGCCGGAGCAGGGACCGGAGCAGGGACCGGGACGGGTGGGCCTCCCGCTGGACCGGGCAGTGGCACACCCGGTCGGGAGGCGGTCAGAAATCCGCGTCTGCTCTCTGCCAGCGGCACGCTTTCCGTCGATCAAAGGACCAATACCCTGATCGTCAAAGATATGGCGGCCAACCTGGCCAAGATTCGGGAACTGGTGGCCAAATTGGACAAACCCATTCCCCAGGTCATGATCGAGGCGCGCATTGTCGAGATTGAACGCGACAGCAGCCTGGGCTTTGGTATCAACTGGGGATTCAATTACAAGGGATCGGCCAATTCTCCGCTGGCCATTTCCAATTCCGCCAGCAACGCCTATCTGGCTCAACAAAATACCAATCTCCTCGCCACGCCCCGGTCGTCGATGACAGGCAACGGCCCCAATTTTAATGTCGGCAACCAACTGCCGAACGGCGTGGCCAGCAATCTCGGCATTCACCTGGGTTCTCTCTCGCCTTTGTTGGATCTGGATATTGAACTGGGTGCCCTGGAGACCAGCGGCAAGGCCAGGACCATCTCCAGTCCCAGGGTTCTCACCGCCAACAACAAAGAAGCCAGTATCAGCCAGGGTGTCCGGCAGCCCTATCCCACGGAGGCCTTGAGCGGGGGGATCACCTATCAATACATTGACGCCGCCCTGAGCCTCAAGGTGACGCCCCATGTCACGGCCAACGGTTTCATTACATTGGATGTCAATGCCAAAAACAACTCCATCCAGGGAGCCATTTCGCCGGGTGCCCCGCCCGCACTGAACACCCGTGAGGTGGAGACCCAGGCACTGGTCAAGGATGGTCAGACCATCGTTCTGGGGGGTATCCTGCAAAACAATCAAAGCGAAAACCAGCGTGGCATCCCGGAGTTGAAAGATATTCCGGGCCTGGGCTGGTTGTTCAAGAACAGCTCAACTATCAACAATCAGACAGAATTGATGGTGTTTATTACGCCCCGTATCGTCAATCCCGATTGACCTGGAAATCAGGGCAAAATGGGGGTAGCCATTCCAGGCCGTGTTGTGTTATCCTGAGTGCTGTTTTCAGCGTTTTCAATTGGGAGTACGGTCATGGCACACAATTTTCTCTTTACCTCGGAATCGGTCTCCGAAGGACACCCGGACAAGGTGGCCGATCAGATTTCCGATGGTGTCCTGGACGCCCTGTTGGCCCAGGATCCCACAAGCCGCGTTGCCTGCGAGACCCTGATCACCACGGGGATGGTGGTGATCGCTGGCGAGATCACCACCCGTGCAGTCGTCGATTATCCCCAGGTGGTGCGCCACGTCATCCAGGAGATTGGCTACAACTCCTCGGAGATGGGCTTTGACTATAACTCCTGTGCCGTACTCGTCGCGCTGGACAAACAGTCCACGGACATTGCCCAAGGGGTC
>CAIWLA010000272.1 GCA_903913345.1 uncultured Magnetococcales bacterium
GGGCTTCGCCCCAAACCCCACCAGGGGCCTCGCCCCGGGACCCCACCGGGGGAGATAATCTCCCCCGGACCCCCATGAATAATAACACATTTTTTGGATGTGGATAACAGAATAACGGAGACTCCAGGCCCCCCGGTGAACCAGAATCTCAAGACACTTTTTGCCGGAACCAATCTGTGATACAGTGCCATCGCGTTGGACTGAAGACGAGCCATTTTCGGGGACAGTCCTGTTTCGCAACACGCGAAGGGGAAAACCGCATGAAAGAAATATCGCATCTGGAACCGGAACAAATTCTGAATATTATAAAACAGTTACCTGTTTTTTCCACGTTTGATCTCACCGAGCAAACGGGGTTTTCTGGCCATCATGCCCGCCTTTTCTCTTATCATACCGGCGAGTTTTTGATCCAGGAAGGCGGTAACGACCACAGCCTTTTCATCCTCCTGGTGGGAGCCGCCAGCGTGGTCAAGGAAGGGGCATCCATTCCATTGGCCATGCTCAAACCCGGTGATCTGTTTGGAGAGATGGGCTTTTTGCTGCAACAAAACCGCACGACCAACGTGATCGTTCACCCGCCCGCCCAGACCACCGATGAACCGGCGGATCTCTTCCTGCCGGAATGCCCATCCCTGCTCGCCCAGGCCGATCCTCAGGCCACGGCCATGGCCATACTGTTCGATCGGGCCATCCTGCAACAACAGGAGAGGGGGACACGCATCCGATTGAAAAACCAGATTATCCAATGTCTGATGGCCCGTGTGGATGCGATGCATGAACAGTTGGCCCGTCTGACGGACCATGCCCCATTGCTGCCCATCGATGCCGCACTGGATGGTGCCTTGCACCAGGAAGACGACCTCTCCCCGGAACAGTTGGAGACCACCCAGGATCGCATCGTCGAACAGTTGGTCACCTTTGTGGAAGAGCTGAACCGGCAATGGGTTCTGGCTCCCTCCTCCTCCCATGGCTGATATTCCAGGAGACGCCATGCCCGACCCGGACGACGACGCAACCCGGACCCACGGCCTCTCATCGAGGCCGATGGCTCCCCTTCGCATCGGCATCAGTGCCTGCCTGCTGGGCGCACGGGTACGTTATGATGGCGGACACCGGCTCAATCCGCTGCTGGCCCGGTCGTGGGCGGACGACATCCAGTTCATCCCCTTCTGCCCGGAGTCCGAATGCGGCCTGGGCACGCCCAGGGAACCCATGCGTCTGGAAGGCGATGCCCGTCATCCCCGCCTCCGCACCTTGCACAGTCGTATCGACCACACCCATCGTGTCAACCAATGGTGTCGATACGCGATACGCAAACAACGGACAGAAAAGCTCTCCGGGTATCTCCTGAAGAGCCGCTCCCCCTCCTGCGGCCTGACCGGTGTCCCGGTTTTGAGCAAACGGGGAGAACCGCTGCCCGGCATGGGCATTTTCCCACGACTGGTACTGGCCGACCGCCCCCATCTGCCCCTGGCCGAAGGCGACCTGCTCCTGGACGAAGAGGCCGTATGGTGTTTCTTGCGGCAGGCAAGGGGGTTGGAGGGCAACCCTTCCCTGGCCGGAACCGGGGTTGCAATCGACTGACATGGTCAAAATATCGGGCGGTCTATGGCGCGGACGGCACTTGCAAGTCCCGGTGGAGGGTTGGATTCGTCCCACCATGGGTCGGGTGCGGGAGAGCCTGTTCAGCATGTTGGCCCACCAATTGCCCGGTGCCACCGTGCTGGATCTCTTTGCCGGGTGCGGTTTGCTGGGTCTGGAAGCCCTCAGTCGGGGCGCGCGCCAGGCCTTTTTTGTGGACCTGGAATGGAAAGCCGTGCAATCCATCGAAAAAAACGTCACCTTATGCGGCGTTCCTGGGCACAATACCGTTTTGCAGGGCAATCTCCTGCACCATCGCACCTGGGAAAGGATCCAACAAAGGGCCGCACCACGGCTGGTTGCCACGCCGCCGGTCGAAAACGGCCCCTTTGACCTGGTTTTTCTGGATCCCCCGTACCGACAGGGATTGGTGGGCGGCACCTTGCGCATCCTGGCGCAGACCAGCCTGTTGGCCCCCGGTGCCCTCATCGTGGTGGAACAGGAGGCCGAGGCCGAACCGGAACCGGTGGCAGACTGGCATGGTGTGCAAAATCGGCGTTATGGCGATACCCGTCTCCTCTTTTGGCAGAAACCATGACCTGGACACCGTTCCATGGCCGTCCAGGTCTCCATTACCGTTGGCTGGAGTACCCATGCAGAGAGTGGCTGTTTATCCCGGAACCTTTGACCCGGTCACCCTGGGACATGTCGATGTGATCCAACGCGGCGCGACCCTGTTTGATCGTCTGCTGGTGGCCGTGGCCATCAACACGGCCAAACAGTCGCTCTTTCCGGTGCAGGATCGGATTCGCTTCCTGGAACAACAGACCTGCGCCATGGAAAAGGTGGAGGTCTGGGCCATGAACGGCCTGTTGGTGGATTTTGCCCGCGAACAGAATGCCGGTTTTATCCTGCGCGGCCTGCGTGCCATCTCCGACTTTGAAAACGAGTTCCAGATGGCCGCCATGAACCATCGACTGAACGCCGAGGTGGAAACGGTGTTTTTGATGTCCGGGGAATCCACCACCTTTATCTCTTCCCGGCTCATCAAGGAAATTGCCAGCATGGGGGGCGATGTCAGCCCCTTTGTCCCCCCCTGGGTGGTGCCCGAATTGCATCAACGTCTGCAACAAAAGACGGCACATCCCCCAGGCAGTCACCCTCATCGGATTGAGTGCCCGTGAAAAATCTCTTCATCAAGACCTTCGGGTGTCAGATGAATGACTATGACACCTCCCGCATCGTTGACCTGCTGGGCGCAAGCCACGGTTATCGTCGGGTGGAGGTGCCGGAAGATGCCGATCTCATTGTTTTCAATACTTGTCATATACGCGAGAAGGCAGAAGAAAAACTCTTTTCGGAACTGGGTCGTCTCCATAAACTGGTGCGTTCCGCCCGTTTGACGGCGGGGGCCGCCCAGACCATTTTTGCCGTGGGCGGTTGTGTTGCGCAGGCATCTGCCCAGGAAATTTTCCGTCGGGCACCCTTTGTGCAGTTGGTGTTTGGTCCCCAGACCTACCATCGTCTGCCCGCCATGCTGGCACGGCTGGCACGGGAGGGGGGGCCGATCTGCGATGCGGAGATTGCCCCCGAATCCAAATTTGACGAGTTGCCGGTCAGTCAGGGGGTTGGTCCCATCGCCTCGGTGACGGTCCAGGAGGGGTGCAATAAATTTTGCGCCTTCTGTGTGGTGCCATTCACCCGTGGACAGGAGTGGAGTCGTCCTGTGGACTCCATCCTGGATGAAATCAAAGGTCTGGCGCGCCAGGGGGCGGTCGAGATCCAGCTCCTGGGACAAAATGTCAACGCCTATCAAGGGATGGATCCGACCGGACTCCCCCACGATCTGGCCTTGTTGATACGCCGGGTGGCCCTGGTGCCGGGGGTGAAACGGATCCGTTTTGTCACCTCACACCCGGCAGACATGACGGACGATCTGGTGGACATTTTTGCCGATCTGCCCGCTCTGTGCCCCTATTTTCATCTGCCGATCCAAAGCGGCTCCGATCGCATTCTGGCCCGGATGGGCCGTGGTCACACCGTGGAAGCCTATCTGGGATGGGTCGATCGTTTGCGTCAGGTCTCTCCAGATATGGCCATCGCCTCGGATTTTATCGTCGGTTTTCCCGGCGAGACCGAGGCCGATTTTCAGGCCACCCTGGATCTGGTCGAACAGGTCTCCTTTGAC